>CAXNKP010000029.1:0-11520 GCA_964202815.1 Stagnihabitans sp.
ATCGAGGCCACGATGCGCTGCCTCAAGACATTCAGCGAACGCATCGCCGCGAGAGGCCCAGACCGCCAAACTGCCAAAAAAAATCCGCATCGCCCTCATCAACCGCTTCAATGCGCTTGTCACCGCCGAGATCGTCAGCATGGCCTGAGTTCAACAGGGAAAAGGAAAATCACGCCTCAAAAGTCAGTTCTGCAACAACGCCTCTCCAACCGCATCTTCGAATACTGCGACGAGATTGTCGATCTTTGCTGTAATGCCTGAAACACCCTGATCGGCCAGCCCGGGGGCATCATGTCCGTTGGACACCGCGGATGGGCGCATGAGTTTTGATCAGCGCAGGTTGGTATAACCACATTCCCCGCCTGTCGGTGATCCCGCATCGCGTTGAAATATCTAAGAAAAACTGTCGCCTCAACCGCAGCCGCCGAAGCCGAACCTGAAGTCTCCATCGTAACGCTCCATACAAGGACACATGGAAAGTCGTTGATTCGTCCCTTCAGACGTTTGTCACCCCCTACTTCACCCGATTGCCTTGTTTGTATCAGCCTTAGCCCTTGACCCTTTGCGACTGGCAAGGGATAATTGCCCGAATTTTGCCACAAAGGATGAAAATCATGACACTGCGCAGCCTCGCCGGAACCACGGCGCTTGTTCTTTCGTTGACCTCTACCAGCCTTTTGGCCGATGTAACTCCCGAAGATGTCTGGCAAGCTTGGCAAAATGCCATCGCCGGCATGGGCGCCACGATGACCTCTGACAGCGCGGCGCGCGACGGCGATGCGCTGGTGGTGTCGAACGTTGCGATGGGCGACACCACGGGCGGTGCCATATCTTTGAACGCGATCACCTTTACCGACAATGGGGATGGCACTGTCACCGTGACGTTGCCCGACAGTTTTCCCATCAGTGCAACCACCCCGGCCACGGCGGGGGACGCCGCCTCTGTGCCCAGCACAGTGGTGATTGACGTCAGTATGCCCGGGGCCACGATCATTGCCTCTGGCACGCCTGATGCCATCCTCTATGACACCGACGCGCCGCGCATAGCTTTGAAAGCTGACATTTCCGACGCCGGAACCACCGGCACTGTCGAAGTAGAACTGACCGGCGTTCAGGTGCATGACACTTCGGCAATCGGCGAGATCGACAGTTATCAACAAGACCTGTCGGTCAAATCTGCCATCATCAGCGTCAAAGTGACAGAACCGGCCACGAGCGCCGACATGGTGCTGACGGCAAATGTGGCCGACCTTTACAGCAACATCGCGGTTTCGGCGCCCAAAGGCGCGATCGCCGATATCTTTGAAGTGGCCTTGACCAAAGGCATGACCGTGACCAGCCAGTTTGGCATGGGGGCCACCAAATTTGACCTTGCCATCACGGAAATGGGCGCGACCACGACGATCAGCGGTGGGATTAAGGACGGCATGATCGATGTCGCGGCCGACGCTGGAAAAATAGACTATTACAACAATTTCAACGCGCTGTCAGTCAAAGTGGTCTCACCTGATGTGCCGGTTGAAAATGCAGACTTCACTTTGGGGCAAGCCGAACTGCGTCTGCTGTTCCCCATTCTCAAATCCGATGCACCTGGTGACTTCGCCTTTTTGTTCAACATGACCGACCTGGCTTTTGCCGAAGATATCTGGGCCATGATCGATCCGGGAATGGCGTTCAAACATGATCCGGCGACGGTGGTTGTCGACACCTATGGCCAAGTTACCTTGGCGCAAGATCTCAGTGCGGATGCCGCCGCCGTAACGGAGCTTGACCCCAATGCCGTGGGCCAATTGAATTCGCTTGAGATACCCAACATCCACCTGAAAGCAGGCGGGGCCGAATTGACCGCTCAGGGCAGTTTCACCTTTGACAATTCAGACATGACGACCTTTGAGGGCATGCCCGCGCCCACAGGCAAGATGGACATCAAGGCCACGGGCGTGAATGCACTGGTCGACGCTTTGGTGGCGATGGGCCTGATCGGCCCGGACGAAGCTGACCAAGGCCGCATGATGCTGGCGATGTTTGCCAATACTTCGGCCACCGCCGACGAAATCACCTCGACGTTAGAGTTCAAGGACAAGCATTTCTTCGCAAACGGCCAGCAACTGCAATAAGTTTACCAAATAAAAGGGCCGCGCCAGCCTAGGACGCGGCCCTTGTCTTGTCTGACGGCACGCTTTCCCCCATATCTGCATCAAAGGGGACCATTTATGCCGCATGATCTGAACCAGTTGACCCAAGCCCTGCTCAAAGCCGCCAAAACCGCAGGGGCAGATGCCGCAGATGCCTTGGCGGTATCGGGCCAGTCCCTGTCGATCGATATCCGTCAAGGCCAGTTGGAACAGGCCGAACGCGCCGAAGGGGTCGAGGTGGGCCTGCGGGTGATGATCGGGCAGCGGCAGGCCTGCGTCTCGGCCTCTGACATCTCGCCCGCCACTTTGGCGCGGTTGGCAGAACGCGCCGTGGCCATGGCCCGCGAAGCCCCTTCGGATGAGACTGTGGGGTTGGCTGAAGCTGACCAACTGGCGCAAAGCTGGGATGTCGCGGCGTTAGAGCTGTGCGATACCAGCCACGAACCCACCGCGAAGCTTCTGGAATCCAACGCTCGCAGGGCCGAGGCTGCGGCCCTTACGGCAGGCGGGATCACCCAAGTCGAAGCCTCGTCGTCATGGTCGCGGCGCGGGATGCATCTGGCCACCAGCAACGGCTTTTCGGGGGGCTATGAACGCTCGTCCCATTCCGTTTCCGCCGTGGCCTTCACTGGATCAGGCACCCAGATGGAGCGCGATTGGGCCGCCGAAGGGCGCACCTTTGCCGCTGACATGCCTTCGCCCGAAAGCGTGGGGCAAAGGGCGGCGGAACGCACCTTGCTGCGCGCAGGGGCCGTCAAGCCGCCGACGGGGGCCTATCCGGTGGTCTATGACGAGCGTATCGCATCCTCGCTGGTCGGGCATATTCTGATGGCGGTGAACGGGGCATCCATCGTGCGCGGCACCTCTTGGGCGCGAGAGAAGTTGGGCCAGCAAATCCTGCCCAAAGGCATGTCGCTGACCGAAAACCCCCACCGCGCGCGCATCTCAGGTTCGCGCCCCTTTGATGGTGAGGGGCTGCCGACCAAGCCCCGCGCCCTGATCGAGGACGGCGTTTTGATGGGCTGGACGCTGGATTTGGCCAGCGCGCGCAAGCTGGGGATGACGCCCACGGGCAATGCGGCGCGCGGCACAGGGTCGCCGCCCTCGCCGTCGACCACCAACATTGATCTCACGCAGGGCAGCGTGACCCAAGCCGAGCTTTTGGCGCAGATGGGCACGGGGCTGCTGATTACCTCGATGATCGGATCAACGATCAATCCCACCACGGGCGATTATTCGCGCGGCGCTTCGGGCTTTTGGGTGGAAGGCGGGCAGATCGCCTATCCGGTCAACGAATGCACTGTGGCCGGCAACTTGCTGGAGATGCTGATGCGCCTGACCCCGGCCAATGACGCACAGGCGCATTACTCTACCCGCGTGCCCAGCCTGCTGGTCGAAGGGCTGATGCTTGCCGGCGGCTGACCTTGCCCTGCTGATCGTTGCCGCCCAACTTGCAGGCAAGATCGCCCTGTCGCATTGGAAAGCCAGCCCGCAGGTCTGGGAAAAGCCCGACGGCCAAGGCCCCGTCTCTGCCGCCGATCTAGAGGTGAACGCCGCCCTGTCGCAGTTTCTGCGCGGCGCACGGCCCGATTACGGATGGTTGTCGGAAGAGACGCCTGACACGGCAGAGCGTCTGTCGACACCCGCGCAGTTCATCCTTGACCCGATCGACGGCACCCGCAGCTTTCTGCAAGGCGACGCCGCCTTTTCGCATGCGCTGGCGGTGGTGCGAAACGGTCAGGTCACGGCGGGGGTGGTTTACCTTCCCGCGATGGACAAGCTTTATGCGGCATCGGCCCAAGGGCCTGCCACGCTGAATGGCGTTGACATCCGCGCGGCCCCTATTGCGGGGGAGGGCCGCGTTCTGACATCGAAATCCACCCTCGCGCCCGAGCATTGGCCCGGTGGCGTGCCGACCCTGCACCGCCACATTCGCGCCGGAATGGCATGGCGGATGTGTCTGGTGGCGCAAGGGGCGTTTGATGCGATGCTAACGCTGCGCCCGGCTTGGGAATGGGACATTGCGGCGGGGGCCTTGATTGCCACGCGGGCGGGGGCCTTTGTCAGCGACAGGCACGGGCAAGCCTTGCGCTTTAATGCGCCTGATCCGCGCAGTGCGGGGGTGGTGGTGGCAAGCCCCGACCTGCACGGCGATCTGGTGGCAAGGCTGGCCCCCCAGTAGCAAAGGGCGCGGAATGACCCGCGCCCTTGCCTTACATAATCAGCGCTTTACGCCTTAGGCTTGCGCGGCGGCACGAACCGCTTGGATGTGTCGCCCGCATCGCGGGGCGCGGCAGGTTTGGCATAAGACTTGGGCGCATCCCCGCCTGCTGCGTGTGATTTAAAGCCGCCCGAGCGTGCTGGTTTGTCGCCAAAGCTTTTGGCGGCATAGGGTTTTGCCCCAAAAGGCTTTGCAGGGCGGCTATCGCCCTCGGCCCTACCGCGCGGCTCGTAGGTGCGCGGCTTGTCGCCGTAAGGCGCACGGGCGGGTTTGCCTGCATCGGCACCGCCTGCAGCATGGCTTTTATAGCCGCTGGCACGCGCTGGGCCACCTTCGGCACCGCCTTGGGATTTGTAGCCTGCCGAGCGGGGTTTAAAGCCTTCTTCGGGTTTGCCGTACGTCTTGCGCTCATAAGGCTTGGCATCGCCTTCTGCGCGTTTGACATAGGGTTTGCGCGGACCATCAGCCGATTTGCCCATGTAAGGCGAGCGAGCCTCGCGCGGCGCGCCGTCGGTGGGCAGAGGGGTCCAAGTTTTGCGCGCGCCATCGGCGGCGGCAGGGCGTTCTGCACGATCAGCGGGTTTGGCATAGGCAGGCTTTGCGCCGTAAGCAGGCTTTGTGCCATAGGCGGGTTTCGCACCGTAAGCTGGCTTAGCCCCATAGGCGGGGCGATCTGACGCAGGCTTGGCATAGGCGGGCTTTTCGTAAGCCGGGCGGTCTGCTGCGTGCTTGTCATAGGTCTTGCGCGGGGCTTTTTCGCTGTCTTTGGGATAGCCGGTGCGCGCCGCCTCTTGGGTCTTCTTGGCCTTGTCCTCGGCTGACCAGCGCGGCTTGGCCTCAGTCAGATCAGCGACAGGCGCTTCGGGCGCGCCATCTTCGACCACGCGAGCGGGCTTGGCAGAGACATAGGCAGGCTTTTCGGCGTAGGCAGGCTTGTCGGCATAAGCAGGCTTATCAGCATAAGCAGGCTTTTCGGCATATGCAGGCTTGGCCGTATAGGTCGACTTTTCCGCATAGGCGGGCTTTTCACGCGCAACACGCGGGGCGCGGGTGGCGAATTCGCTTTCGGGTTTGGCCGCACGCGGGGCGCGTTCGGCACGTTCGGGCCGCACCGTGGATGTGCCGCGCGGCTTGTCCAGATCGGCGGGGGCCTCGGCCAGTTTGGTCATGGCCAGATCGCGGTCGATTTGCGTGACGGCCTCAAATCGGCCCGCAAGGGTTGACAGGATCTGCACATAGGTGCGGTCAGTTTGCACGCGAATGGCACCGATACCGTCCTTGGTGATGCCTGCAGCGTCGCAGATTTTGGGCAACAACCAGCGCGCTTCGGCACGGTCTTGGTGGCCCACGGGCAGTTCAAACCAGACCGAGGGGCCAAATTCCGCACGGTCGCGCGGGGTATAGGGTGCAGGCGGCGGAAGGTCAGCCGACAACACTTCGGGGGCCGAGCGGCCTTCGCGCCACAGGCGGATGAAGGCGGCGGCCACGTTGTCGGCACCGTAGGTGGTGATCAGGTTTTGCGCCAGATCGCCTTCCTCGCCGGGGCCTTCAGCCAAGGCGGGGTGATCCAGCAGGCGGGCGTCATCGCGCGCCTGCACATCTTCGGCCGAGGGCGGCTTGATCCATTCGGCGACAACTTTCGCCCCTTGCAGCAACCGCTGCGCCTTCTTGAATTCGGCAGGGGCCACGATCAGCGCAGAGATCCCCTTTTTGCCCGCGCGTCCGGTACGGCCTGAACGGTGCAGCAGCGTTTCGGAGGAACCGGGCAGATCGGCATGGATCACCAGTTCCAACCCCGGCAAGTCGATGCCGCGCGCCGCCACATCGGTGGCGACACAAACCCGTGCCCGACCATCGCGCAACGCTTGCAGCGCATGGGTGCGTTCGGTCTGCGACAACTCGCCCGACAAGGCCACAGCCTGAAGACCACGATTGGTCATACGCGCAAAGAGATGGTTCACATTGGCGCGTGTTTTGCAAAACACGATCGAGGCCCGCGCCTCGTGATAGCGCAACAGGTTAAAGATCGCGTGTTCGCGGTCCCGCACAGCCACCGAGATGCCTTGATATTCAATATCGGCATGCTGGGTCTTTTCCGACTTCACTTCAATCCGCAGGGCGTTTTGCTGATAGGTGCGCGCCAGCGCCTCGATCTCGCGCGGGACGGTGGCCGAGAACATCAGCGTGCGACGCTCTGCCGGACAAGCGCCCAAGATAAAGGCCAGATCCTCTTCAAAGCCAAGGTCCAGCATCTCGTCAGCTTCGTCCAGCACCACGGCGCTGATTTGATCCAACTTCAGCGAGCCGCGTTCGATATGGTCGCGCAAGCGGCCTGGGGTGCCCACCACCACATGCGCGCCCCGGTCCAGCACGCGCTTTTCGGTGCGGTAATCCATGCCACCCACACAGGTGGCGATCTTGGCATTGGCGCTTTCGTAAAGCCATTCAAACTCGCGCGCCACTTGCAGCGCCAGTTCGCGCGTCGGGGCGATGATCAAGGCAAGCGGCACATCAGCATACAAAAGCTGATCAGATCCCGCCAGAAGTTCGGGCGCAATGGCCAAGCCAAAGGCCACGGTCTTGCCCGACCCCGTCTGGGCCGAGACCAAAAGGTCCCGCCCTACCACGTTTTCGGTCAGCATCGCATCTTGAACGGGCGTCAAGGCTTCATAGCCTTTCGACGCCAAAGCCAGCGCCAAAGGCGCCGCAATGGAGATATTGGTCATGTCTGTTCCCATAGGGGGGGCAATTTGCCCGTGAAGTACCTGTGTGCGGCACCTCTATTCCCTGTTGTGCACCGGCCTCCCCGCCGTCATGCACCCTGGAACCCTTGGGCCGACTGGGGGCCTTTAAAGCAAATGCGCAGGTTTGTATAGGTTTATTTGTGGGCTTGACGCTAGCACAGACTTGCTGTTCCCCGTGCTGCAACGCAGCTAGACCTGTCTTGTCTTACTCTGCCTCCCCTAACCCAAGGTTTGCCAAATGGCCCAACGTCTGCACCTTGTTTTCGGCGGCGAGTTGATCTCGCCCGAAAAGAACGTCTTTAACGATATCGCCGCTTTGCATGTGGTGGGGATCTATCCAAATTACGAGACAGCCTATCTGGCGTGGAAGGCCGAAGCCCAGCGCACGGTAGATAATGCCCATATGCGGTATTTTATCGCCAACCTGCATCGTTTGCGGCAAGAAGAAGATCAGGGCTCGGCAACCGAGCCTATGACAAGCTAGAACAGCAAGGCGCATGGGCTATTCCCTTGGACTAACCCTTTACAACTTGGCCGCGCGTCCCGCGGCTGACCCAGAGTCCGGGCGCGTGCTGCGGCCGGCGGGGCTGCTTGTATGGCTGCACGCAGGGGCCGGCGAAAGCTTGGCAGGCGTGGTGGAACTGGGGCGGCAGTTGATCGAAGATGATGGCGTGGCGGTGGTGCTGACGCTATCGGGCGCGCCAGAGGTAAAAGAGGCGCTTGCCTTGGGCAGCGGCGCGATCTTGCAAATTGTTCCGCCAGATTTCCCAAATTTTGCGCAAAGTTTCCTTGACCATTGGCGGCCCGACCTTGGCATTTTTGCGGGCGCAGAACTGCGCCCCACCTTGATCTACGAAGCCACCTTGCGCGCAAGGCCCCTGCTTTGGGTCGATGCCCGCGCACCCCATCTGCCCCCTGACCGCGACGGATGGTTTCCCGGCCTGATCAAAGCCACCACAGCCCCGTTTCGTGCAGTTTTCGCCGTGGATGACACCGCCGCGCGCGCTTTGCGCAAAGCGGGGGTGGAGGAGGAACAATTGCAGACCTTGGGCCGGATGGAAGAGGCAAGCTGCGCCCTGCCCCATGTCGAATCCGACCGCGCCGCCTTGGCACAGGTTTTGGCCACCCGCCCGGTCTGGCTGGCTGCTGATGTTGCCCCCCAAGAAGAGGCTGCTGTCATCGCCGCCCACCGTGATGTGCTGCGGCTGGCGCACCGCTTGCTGCTGATCCTTGTGCCGCAAGATCCCGCCCGCAGCACCGCCCTAGCCGCGAAGCTTGAGGCCGAGGAAGGCTGGCACGTCGCCAACCGCGCGCGCGATGAAGAGCCGCAGAACGAGACAGAGGTCTATATCATGGACAGCAGCGCCGATTATGGACTGTGCTACCGTCTGGCCCCCGTGACCTTTTTGGGCGGCAGCCTGGAAGGCGAGGGCTGTGCGCGCAACCCGATGGAGGCGGCGGCGATGGGATCAGCCATTCTTTACGGGCCAAGGGCGGGCCAATACGGCTTGGCCTATGCGCGGTTGGGCGCGGCGCGAGCGGCGCGGATGGTGGGGTCGGGCAGCGATTTAGGCTTGGCCTTGGGCGATCTGTTGGCCCCCGACCGCGCCGCGCGTCAAGCGCAGGCGGCGTGGATGATCACGTCCGAAGGGGCCGAGGTGACGGCCAGCGTGCTGGATAGGGTGCGCGCCATTCTGGATGGGGGCACTGGATGCGCGCGCCTGCGTTCTGGATGAATGCGCCCGAAAAGCCGGGGCTTGCGGCGCGGCTTTTGGCGCCCTTGGGCTGGGTTTACGGCGCAGCTACTGCGCGGCGCGTGGCACGCGCCGCCCTGTACCGCCCGCCTGTGCCCGTGATCTGCATTGGCAATCTGAACGTGGGCGGCACGGGCAAGACGCCCACCGCCATCGCCTTGATCGAGCGCCTGACAGCCCAAGGCCGGAAGGTGGCCGTGGTCAGCCGAGGGTATGGTGGCAGCCTTGTGGGGCCTTTGCAGGTGATCGAGGCGCGCCACACGGCAGACGAAGTGGGCGACGAACCGCTTCTCCTATCGGCCTTTGCGCCGACTTTTGTTGGCCGCGACAGGGCCGCCGCTGCGCGGTTGGCTGTGGCATCGGGGGCCGAGGTCATCGTGATGGATGACGGGTTCCAGAACCCCGATCTGGCCAAGGACCTGTCGATCCTTGTGGTGGACGCGGCACAGGGCTTTGGAAACCTTCGCTGCTTGCCCGCAGGGCCGCTGCGCGAACCGGTCAGCGCAGGGATCAAACGGGCCGATGTGCTGCTGTCTTTGGGCAGTGAAGAGGCACAAGAGACATTCTGTGCCCGCTGGCCCGCTTTGCCCCTGCCCCGAATGACCGGTCAGGTCAGCCCGCTTCGGATGGGCATGGATTGGACTGGCGCGCGCGTCATTGCCTTTGCAGGCATCGGCAACCCTGCCCGCTTTTTCACCACCCTGCGCGCGACGGGGGCCGAGGTCTTGCGCGAAGTCGCACTGGATGATCACCAACCCCTGACCGAGGCGTTGATCAAACGGCTGGGCCTAGAAGCCCTCGCGCGCGGGGCGCAACTGGTGACGACAGAAAAAGACGCCGTCCGCCTGCCCCGCCACTTTCGCACCCAAGTGCTGACCTTGGTCGTGCGCTTGCAGATTGCGGATTGGGGGCCGCTGGATACCAAACTGGCAAAGCTTTTCAAGGGTGGCCCGCAGTCCTAAGGGCGTCGCATCCTATGCCCGCTGGAGGGTTTCACACCCTCCAGACCTCCCGTGGAGTGTATGAACCTCGGTGAAGGGGGGTGGGGGGGATTGCTGAAAAGGGGTGACAGGGCTTAGGGTTTGCACTGGGACAGGCGGAGGGATGTTGGGATGGACTGGCAGGCAGAGATTACGGCAGCGGCGGGGCGGATTGCGCCCTATTTGCGCATAACGCCGGTGATGGAGACCGCTTTGCCCGGTGCGGGGCAGATTGCGCTGAAGTTGGAAAACACCCAACACACCGGCAGCTTCAAGGCGCGGGGCGCGTTTAACACGCTGGTGGCGGGGCCAGTGCCCAAGGCAGGGGTGGTAGCGGCGTCGGGGGGCAATCACGGGGCGGCGGTGGCTTACGCGGCGCGGACGCTGGGCTATCCGGCCAAGATATTTGTGCCAGAATATGCAGGCCCCGCCAAGATTGCACTGATCCGTGCGCAGGGGGCGGATTTGGTTGTGGTGCCGGGGGTTTATGCTGATGCAGCGGCACGGGCTGCGGACTATGCGGCCGAGACGGGGGCGATGCAGATCCACCCCTATGACGCCCTTCCCACATTGGCGGGCCAAGGCACCTTGATGCGCGAGTGGGAGGCGCAGGGGCTAGACGCTGACACCATCTTGATCGCCGTCGGCGGGGGCGGGTTGATTGCGGGGGCTTTGGCGTGGCTCGGCGGGCGGCGCAAGGTCGTGGGGGTGGAGCCTGTCCTTGCCCCCACGCTAAACCGCGCCTTGGCCGAGGGGCCGCAGACGCGGGTTGAGGTGTCAGGCATAGCGGCCAATGCGCTGGGGGCCAGCACGATTGGGCGGATGTGCTATGATCTGGCCAAGGCGCAGGGCACGGTATCGGTTTTGGTCACCGATCAGGCCATTGCCGATGCCCAAGCCCTGCTGTGGCGTAGCCTGCGGCAATTGGTGGAACCGGCGGGGGCCGCGGCCCTCGCAGCGCTGACCTCGGGCGCTTATGTGCCAGAACCCGGCGAAAGGGTCGCCGTGCTGGTCTGCGGGGCCAATCCCACGCCAGACCCTTTGGGCTAGTGCCCTTGTGATTGCAACAGCCGCGCCCTGCGTCTAAAAGGCGCAAATCCTTTCAGCCGCAGGAGAGACCCATGTCCTACGCCGCCCTAGACTCCGCGATCAATGCCGCTTGGGAGGCCCGCGATGGCATTTCCCCCGCCACCAAAGGCGAGATCCGCGACGCCATCGAAGCCACGCTAGAGGCGCTGGACAAAGGGGCCTTGCGGGTGGCCGAAAAGCGCGGGGCCGATTGGCATGTGAACCAATGGGCGAAAAAGGCGGTGCTGCTGTCGTTTCGTCTAAATGACATGGGCGTGATCGGCGGCGGCAATGGGGCGGCGACGTGGTGGGACAAGGTGCCGTCAAAATTCGACGGCTGGGGTGAACCCCAATGGCGCGCGGCAGGCTTTCGCGCGGTGCCGGGATCTATCGTGCGCAGGTCAGCCTTCATCGGGCGCAATGTGGTCTTGATGCCGTCGTTTGTGAACGTCGGGGCCTTTGTTGACGAAGGGTCGATGGTCGACGGCTGGGCCACGGTGGGATCTTGCGCGCAGATCGGCAAGAATGTGCACCTGTCGGGCGGCGTTGGCATTGGCGGCGTGCTGGAACCCATGCAGGCGGGCCCCACGATCATCGAGGATGATTGTTTTATCGGTG
>CAXNKP010000030.1:0-11358 GCA_964202815.1 Stagnihabitans sp.
GGCAACATGGGAACAAGCAATGGCGGAAATACCGAACTGAAAAACAACCAGGCCGCCAACATGGTCTGGGTCTTCACCGCGGATTAATCAAAAACCCCCTGTTCCGGGCAGCTTCGGCTGCCCGGAATTTTCGTTTCTTGAGTGCAGCCCGAACCGGAGGAACACACATGCCCTTGACCGCTTTTATGAAAGGGTCGTGTCCGTCTTGGCCCCCGACAGCGAACCGACAGACGGCGACACGGATGTCGCCAATGTCGAAGCCTAATTGCAGTTCCAAGTGATCGGCCTTGGCAAGCCGACCTATGCGGAATGGACAGATCTCTTTGACAAGCCGGCCGCCGATGCCTGCCATAACCTGAAGTAAGGGCGTGATGCGCAAGAAAACACTGTTTACCCTTTTCAGCCTTTTCAGCCTTTTCAGCCTTGGCCTATCAGCCCATGCTTCATTTGGTCAGGTTCAGATCGAACCCGTCTATTCCGTCTGGGATGTCACCCTCGGCCAACCTGTCTCTCAGGTGCCCGATGCCGCGGTTGGCGGAATATCCTGTGGCACTGACGGCGGCCCACCGGGGCAAACTCTTGCATCCTTCAAGGATTTCATGACCTGCACGCCCGAAGCATCCGGCCTGCGCGAAGTTGCGTTTTCCTATGATGATGAACAAGACTACATCGCGCTGGCGCTGGTGGTGGAATACAAGTTTCTTCAGGGTGGCACGTCGGTCTTTTCGCATCCGGTGATCGTGTCAGTGCTTGTCGATCCAGCGGGCGTTGTGCAGGGCCGCCGGATCGTTACAGACAACCGCATCAGCATCGAAGAGCGGCAAACCGCTTTCACGCTGATCCGCAATTTCAAGGCGCGCTATAGTCATTGGTCGCTGAACTGCGCCGATATCGCGATGAAAGAGGGCGAACAGCCTGTGGGCAGACAGTTCGTCCACGAAGTGTGCACCGGGCAATCGCCCGAAGCCGATACCTTGATTGCAATCGAAGCAACCTACCTGCGCAAAAAGGGACAGCGCGCTGTCAATCTGGAAACCCAAGAAATCAACGCGAGCTATTTTGAAAGCCATACCCGATACGAGGAAGTCTTGTCCCCCTACACACCGTGGACGGCGTGAGGATGTCAGTCCTGCAGCCGCCCATCGGACATGAAATTACCGCTCATCTTGGCCTTGTCAAAGTCCACCGCGCTGGTTGCTGCAGTGGTAAACCGGTTTCCGGTCAAAGAGGCACCTGTAACCTTGGCACGGCGCAAATCGGCATTGTAAAAGTCGGTCAGCGAAATCGTGGCACCGGCAAAACTGGCGCTGCTGGCATCGACATTCACAAAGTCAGAATAGCTGATGGTCGCCCCGTCAAACAGGCTGCGCCCCAGACGCGCCCCGTTCAGATTGGCGCCCGTGATCGCGACCTTGCTGAAATCGGCATTATTGGCCACTACGTTCATCAGCAGGGCTTGGTCCAGCATCGCCCCCGTCAGCTTGGCCGAGGTCAGCCGCGCTGTCTGCATCCGCGCCTCGGTCAGATTGGTGCCGCTCAGGTCAGCCCCGGACATCTGTGCGCCGTAGAACATGGCGCGGGTCAAATCGGCATTGGCCAGTTGGGCCTGGGTCAGGTCGGTCAGGTTGAAATTGGTGCCGATGGCCGTAACGCCATTCAGGATCGCGCCGTTCAGCTTGGCGCGGTGAAAGGTGGCGTCAGTCAGGTTCGCGCCGGTCAGGTCAACCCCGCTAAGGTCGGCCTTTTTGAAGTTTGCGCCATGCAGATCGCACCTACGGCATTCCTTGATCGTTCCCGAAAGCAGATCGGCCACCTGATCCGCAAAGACCGGCCCCACCATCAGGGCCAATGCCGCCGCCAGCACGATGCGCATGTCTCGTCTCTCCTAATTTTGAAAGGGTCTATCCATGCCTTCTGATACAGGCCGTGCCCCACGCTTGCGCAAATTCTGGACATTGGCCTTTTCTATGGCTGTTCTTTTAGTGGCCTTCCCGGCCCATGCCCAGGAAACCGAAATCCGCGGCACACCCGAGGTGATCGATGCCGACATTCTGAAATTCGGCACGCAACGCGTGATCCTGTGGGGCATCGATTCGCCCGAAAAGAGACAGACCTGCCGCCAGGCTGACGCGGCTTGGAATTGCTATGACGTCGCCTTTCGCAAGCTGCAGCTTCTGGCGGGGCGTGGCGAGGTGGTCTGCCGGTATCAGGGCGACCCTGACCCCTTTGGGCGCTACTTTGGCATCTGCGAAAGCGGGGGCGAAGATCTGAATGCCGAAATGATCAGGGCGGGCGTGGCGCTGGCCTTTGAAGAGGAAACCGATGCTTATCTGGGCCAGATGGCCGAGGCGATCGGCGCGGGGGTCGGGCTGTGGCAACCCGGCGTCGAGTTTGAAGAGCCTTGGGTGTTTCGCAGCCGCGAAACTCCGGGCGGTTACAGATAGGACATATAATGGCGCAACTTGCCGATGCAATGCTGACACCTCGCCGGGACGGCGCCTATGACGCGGTGCTCAAATGGGTGCTCTTGATGGCGCTCATCGTGATGGGTGCGGTGGTCAGCTACGACTATGGGCTTTTGTCCTATCTGTTCGAGGCTGACCGGTCCAAGATCACCGTGCTGATCACCGTGCTCTATGTGGCCTTTTCCGGCCATTGCCTGTGGATCATGGTGGAACTGGCCCGCGAATACCGCCGCGCCCTGCAGCTTAAGGCGATGCTGGCCAACGCCGTCCGCCTGCCTGATCTGCCGCGTGGTGGTGGGCTGATCGACAGCTATGTTGCCGATGTGATCCAGTCCCGCGAACATCCGTCCGAGATCGAGGGCAATGCCCATCTGTTGATCATGAGCCTCGGCGCAAGCTTCCGCCGCCGCACCAAGATTGGCATCTATGGCACCGACCTGCTGTACAAGCTTGGTATGCTGGGCACGATGGTAGGCTTTGTCATGATGCTGAATTCCATGGGAGACTTGTCAAACTTTGACGTCGATACCCTGCGTGGTGCCCTGCAAAAAATGATTGCTGGCATGGCCGTGTCCTTGCTGACCACCATCGCCGGGCTGATCGGCGGCATCCTTTTGCGGCTGGAATACAACATCGCCGACGCCTTGGTGACCGACATCAGCCAGACGGCGGTCAGCCTTACCGAAGTGTCACTGCTGCCCTTGCTGGCCCGAGGCGAGCGCAATGTTTGAAGACGAACAGGAACCGGAGTTTGAGATTTTTTCATCCCTTCTGTTCAATTCGCTCAAGGCGATCACCTTCATGTTTTTTATCTCCTTTGCGATGATCAACAAGCCTGCCGATGCGGGCAAGGTCGACCCCAAGGCCGAGATGCTGATCACTGTCACCTGGCCCGACAGCAACCCCGATGACGTGGACACCTATGTCGAAGACCCGGCCGGCAATGTGGTGTGGTATAACCAGCGCGAGGCGGGCCTGATGCATCTGGACCGTGACGACCGGGGCATGTTCAAGGATGTGATCTTGTTCAACGACAAGGAAATCACCAACCCGCTCAACCAAGAGATCATCTCGTTCCGGGGGCTTGAAGATGGCGAATATGTCGTCAACATCGTGCATTACATCGCGAATGGGACCGCACCGCTGCCAGTGAAGGTCAAGGTCGAAAAGCTGAACCCAACGGTGAAGGTGGTCTACTACCAGTCGCTGGAATTGAAGGGCGCCGGGGAAGAACTGACCGCCGTCCGCTTTACGCTCAAAGGGGCGGATGTCACCGACGTTGGCAACGAGCCCAAAAGCCTGGTGGAACTGACCCGCTCTGCGGGGGGTAAGGGCGGCGATGGTGGGGCGGTGGCGCCACGAAGCGGCGCGATTGATGCGGCCACCGGAAAGGTAGTGCAGCCATGACCTTCACCATCTTGACCCTGACCGCTGCCTATGCCCTTGTGGCCTCGCTTCTGGCCTATCTGCTGCTGTTGTCACGCCTGCATTGGGTGTTCAAGGGGCTTGCCACCCTCTCGGTCGTGGCCCTGATCCCGTTGACATTCTTTGGCGTGGGCGAATTGCGCGGCCTGCCCTCGGATGGCGACATCCCGGGCAGCTTTCGCATGCTGTGGGCGCAGGTGATCGAGCCCAATCCCCTTCAGGGTGAAAAGGGCCATGTCTTTTTGTGGCTGCAGACGCTGGACAAAGACAACTACCCCAAGGGCCAGCCCCGCGCCTATCAGCTTGCCTATTCCGATGATTTGAAGATCAAGGTAAACGAGGCTCTTGGCGAGATTGCCCAAGGCGAAGAGATTCAGGGCAAGGTTGACGTCAAGAAAGCCCTGCCCGAAGAGACAGCCGAGGCGCTTGCCCAAGAAATCAAGACCGGGCTGAAAGAGGAGCGTCCGGGCGGATCTTCGACGGTCGGCGAAAGGATCGTGAACTTCGACCCCGCCATGCTGACCTTCGCCCCCGAAGAGGCGCCCATCACCCCAATCAAACCACGGTGAAACCTGTTACGCCCGTTTTGGCCCGGTGAGGGTTATATAGGCCTCCGTAAGGTCGGAGGCCCCTGCCTGTGTGATCAGCGCAGCGGGGGCCATATCGGCCTTGATCTCGCCGCGGATCAGCAAGGCTATGCGGTCCGCACCCTCGACCTCTTCGACCAGATGGGTGGCCCACAGCACCGCAAGCCCGGTCGTCGCCACGATCCGCCGCACATGCGCCACTAGGTTCCGGCGGGCGGTGGCGTCCAATCCCGTCGTCGGCTCGTCCAACAACAGCACCTTGGGCTCAGGCAGCAGGGCGCGCGCAATTTCGGCCCGGCGCTGATTGCCGCCCGACAGGCTGCGCACCGGTTTGTCCAAAAGCGGCTCTATGTCCATCAAGGTAGCGACGGCGATCACCCGCTCTTTCAGGCGGCGACCGAACAGGCCAAACAACCCACCAAAAAACCGCAGGTTAGCCCGCACCGTGATGTCGGCATCCAGCGAGCGGGCCTGAAACACGATCCCAAGCTGGCCCAGTATCTGCGAAGAGTTCTTGCCATACTCCATCCCAAACAGCTGCACCGTCCCGCCATCTGGGGCAAATAAGCCGCTGCAGATTTGGAACAGTGTGGATTTTCCAGCACCATTCGGCCCCAAAAGGCCCACAAGCTCTCCGACTTGCACATCAAGACAGACACCTTGCAGTGCTATTTGTCCACCGTAACTCTTGGTGACATTCACAAGATGCAGCGCGGGGGTATCGGTCATGGCGCGACCTCCAACTTGGTGAATTCGATCATTGCCGCGCAGGCCATGATCGTCTGCCGGTTTTGCGGACCTGATGCTTGATCCAGCACCAGATCGGCCATGATACACGCGGGACGACCGCCCAGAACCACCAGCCAAGCCTCAGTCTCGGTCCAGCAAGGCTGACACATCACGACCCATCCGCCTCCTGCCTCATTTGCGATAATCGGCCCAGAATGTTCCCGCTGCCAGGTCTGGATTGCCCCCCGTCAGGTCGGCGCCCCCGAACTTGGCCAGCAGGGCATAGGTTTCGGTTGCGGCCTGAATGTCGGCATCGGTAGAGGTGGTGACAATTCCGGCGCGGTAGGCATCGCGCAGCGCGATGAACAGATCGTCATCCTCGACATCCATCACCGGGCGGATCTTTTCCCACAGCGCATCGTCCGTTAGCAGCGCCGCCTTGGTCTGGAACGAGGCGTTCAGGAAGTTAGTGATCACCTCGGGCTTCTTGGCCGCATAAGTGTTCGAGAACACCCAGCCCAGCAGCGGCGGCGTCTTGGATACGCCCAGATCTTTCAGCATGTCCTGCACCGAGATGATCTGCATGGCCCCTGCCACCGCGGCCCGAGCGTTGAAATGCCAGAAGTTCAGGCTGGCATCGGCCTGCCCGCCGGCAAGCTGTTCGTTGACCAGGGGCGGCGCGCCAAAGGCGGTCAAAGCGTCCTTGGTCAAATCACCGCCGGTCTTGGCGTTGTAATAGGCCTGCAGGATCAGATAGCTTATGTCGACCGGCCAATCAGCGGCGGCCAGCGTGGCGCCCTTAAGGTCAACCACCGAGGCGACCTTGCTGGCTGGCATAACCATCAGCCCGCCCACCGCCAGCGAATGCGGCACGAGGGTGAAATCGGCACCCTGGGCGCGCTGCAACGATGTCCACACGACATCGGACAGGATCACATCCACCTTGCCCGCCTGCAGCGCCGCTTGTCCGGCCTTGCTGTCAGCCACGTTGCGGATTTTCAGCTCGATCTCGTTGATCTCATCCAGGGCCAATTCGTGCATCGCCGCCAATTCCCACGCGGCCGTGTCCCCTTCTTGCAGGGCGATCTTGATCACTTCCGGCGGAGCTTCAAAGGCGGAAAGCCCCATCCAAGCCCCCGACATCACCAATGCCATGCCAAAGCCTTTGATCCAGCCGCCCATCTTCCCTCTCCCTTACTGACACACGTCCTCGGGATGAAACTTTGCCCGCATCTGGCTTTTGGACTAACATGAAGGGGCATTTGCATTTCCAATGTTGAACATTTTCCTCCCCGATTTCAGCCGACGCAGGGATTTAATGCCCGGCGGTCGTCCAATTTGCGTGCCTGACATGTCGGCCTAAGCGGCAACGGGCAGGCCGGTTCAGTCGGAACAATTATCAGGAAACATTATGCAATTCGGCCTGAAGGTCGCCTTTATAGGCAAGTCCAATTCTGATCATTGCAAAGGATGAGTTGACCTAAGGTGGCGCTAAGCCTGAAGTCAGACAACGGATTTCAATCTCTTGGGAGGCACAGGATGAACTTCTTCACGAACACCGTTTCGACACGCGCTGCCGCGGCCACTGTGGCCCTTATCCTGAACGCAGCGCTTGCGCTGGCCGAAGGCAATCTGGCCTCAAAGCCGGTGGACCTGCCAGAGCTGAAACTGACCGGCGATTTAAAGATGAGCCAGACGGAATACCAATTGGAAACCGGCAAATACTACCGCATCGATATCACATCGGACGGCGAGGAGGAGTTCGCCTGGATGTCGCCCGAACTGTTCCGCAATGCCTGGGTCAATCAGGTGGTGGTCAATGAGCTAGAGGTAAAGGCTGCCGATATCTACAGTCTCGAATTTGATGCGGCGGGCACCTTCAACCTGACCTTTGTTCCGCTGCGCCCAGGCCGCTATGAATTCTATGTGGACGGCTATGCGGACAAGGGCATGCTTGGCGCCTTCATCGTCAATTGAGGGGGCGGGTCATGCGCATCATTCCGGCAGCCGCCTTGGCAGCCTTCCTTGCGATGATAGCGGGCGGACCCGCAACAGCCAAGGACACCGGTCTGATTTTTGTCAGTCTGGAACGCGGCAATCAGGTCGTCGTCCTCAACCCCGACCTCAGCGTCAACAGCCGCATCGACACCTCGCGCCGGCCCCGTGACATGCATTTCAATAAGGATCGCAGCCTGCTTTACGTGGCCTGCGGCGATGATGATGTGATTGACGTGATCGACGTGGCGACGCTTGCGGTGGTGGATTCCATCCCCACCGGACCCAGCCCCGAAATCTTTGCCTTCTCGCCCGATGAAAGCCAGATCTTCGTTTCCAACGAGGAAGACTCGACCGTGGAAATCATCGACGTCTCCTCTAAAACCGTGGTCGAACGTGTCGCGACTGGCGCGGAACCTGAGGGGGTGATCAACTCGGTCGACGGCAAATACATCTTCGCCACCTCCGAGGTCGCCGACATGGTCCATGTGATCGACCGCGAAAAGGCGGCGGTGATCAAGAATATCATTGTGGGCACCAGACCGCGCCGCTTTGTCGTCACACCCGATGGGGCCGATCTTTGGGTCAGTGACGAATTGTCCTCCGAGGTGCATGTCATCGACATTGCAAGCTTGGAGATCAAGAGTGTCCAGTCTTTCTTGCCCCCCGGCTTTCGCCCCGAGGATGTAACGCCGGTCGGCATGGCCATAACCAAGGATGGTTCCAAGGTGCTGATCACCCTTGGCCGCGCCAACCATCTGGCCATCGTCGATGCCAAGACCTTTGAGGTCTTGCAATATGTGCTGGTGGGCAGCCGGGCCTGGGACGTGGATCTGACCGCAGACGAAAAGACGGCCTTCGTAGCCAATGGCCTTTCGGATGACATCACCGTCATTGACATGGCCACGATGTCGGCAGTGCAGTCGCTGGCGGTGGGGCGCACGCCACATTCGATCCGGGTGGATGACTGATATGCGGTTTGCCCTGATCCTTGCTGTTCTGGCCGGCCCCGCCTTGGGGGAAGAGCTGAAGATCGGCCATCTGAGCTTGACCGAGGACCCGCGCGATGTGCAGGACTGGGGCTATGCCCGGCTGAGTGCCCCCCCGCCCGTCATCACGGCCGACGCGGCCCGGATGGCGGTGACCGATCTGGTCTTCACCACCGATGCAGTCGGGCTGACGGTGACGCTGGATGCTCAGGCGGTGGCGGCGGGCGATGTGGTCGCCACGGCGCAGGCCATGGTGGCAGCGGGCGAAACCCTTCTGGTGCTTGACCTGCCCAGCGCCGAAGTCGCTGCGGTGGCCGAGGCGCTGGCAGGTCAGCCGATCCTTATGGTCAATGCCACCGCGCCCGATCAAAGCCTGCGCAGCGCCTGTTATGCCAACATGGTCCATTCCGGCCCCTCCCTGCGGCAAGAGACCGACGCCTTCGCCCAATATCTGCGCGCGATGAACTGGGATGACATCCTGATCCTGCAAGGTGATTACCCTTCGGATGCCGACCTTGCCGATGCCTTCTCCGCCTCAGCGGAACGGTTGCGTCTGACCGTGGTGGACCGCAAACCCTTTACCCTGGCCGCCGACCCGCAGAACCGCGAGGGCAACAACATCAAGCTTTTGACCGCCGATCTAGACTATGACTTGGTCTTCGTTGCCGACACGCGGGGCGAGTTTGCCCGCTACCTGTCTTATGCCATGCTGCTGCCGCGCCCGGTTATCGGCTCGGTCGGGCTGACATCGAAAGCCTGGCACTGGGCCTATGAGCGTGACGGGGCAACGCAGGTCTCCTCGCGCTTTGACAAGCTGACCGGGCGCAAGATGCAGCCCGCCGACTGGGCGGTGTGGATTGGGGTCAAGTCGCTGATCATTGCCGCGATCAAGTCACCGGGCGCAGATCCGGTGGCGCTACGCGAATTCCTGATGTCGAACAAGTTGAAGCTTGACGGATCGAAGGGTGTAACGCTCAACTACCGCGCGTGGGATGGGCAGTTGCGGCAACCGGTTATTCTGGGAACCAGCGACGCGGTTATAGCGGTCGCCCCGATCGAAGGGTTCAGCCATCAGACGAATACGCTGGACACACTGGGAACGGACGAGGCGGAATTCGTGTGCAATTGAGCGTAAGAAACCTGGCACTTGGTCTTTGGGTTGTGACCGAGCGGGAGCTGTTGAAATTCCTGCGTCAGCGCGAAAGGCTTTTGTCTGCGCTGGTGCGACCCTTGCTCTGGCTGATTGTCTTTGCCTCGGGCCTGCATGACCTGCTGGGCGTATCGATCATACCACCCTATCGCACCTACACACCCTATCAGGAATACATCCTGCCAGGCCTTCTGGGCATGGTCGTGCTGTTTCAGACCATGCAATCGGCGCTGTCTCTTGTTTACGACCGCGAAAGTGGTGTCATGCGGGTGATGCTGGTGACACCCCTGCCAAGGCCCTATCTGCTGTTCGCCAAGATCCTTGCCGCCACGGTGCTGTGTTTGGTGCAATGTGCGGCCTTTCTGGTCGTCGCCGCCTTATTCGGCGTCCACATGCCCTTGGCGACCCTTGCGCTGATCATTCCCGCCCTCATCCTGGCGGGCCTGATGCTGGGGGCCATCGGGCTGGTGGTTTCTGTCTATACCAAGCAGATCGAGAATTTTGCGGGCATGATGAATTTTGTGATCTTCCCGATGTTCTTTCTGTCCTCGGCGCTTTACCCGTTATGGAAACTGCGCGAGGCTGGGGCGCAGTCTATCTACTGGCTCGCCAATTTCAACCCTTTCACCCATGCGGTTGAACTGATCCGTTTCGCCGCCTATGGGCAGTTCAACCCGGTCAGCTGTGCGGTGGTGGTGGGCGTGGGTCTGGTGGCCTTTGGTTTGGCCGCGCGGGGCTACAACCCGCTGATCGGCACCATCGGGCAGATCAAGCGGGATTGATCAGGTCCGACGGATCAGGTCCGCCGCAAAAACGCCAGCAGCAGGCTTGCCATCCCAAACAGCATGACCCCCGCCAACACCGCCCCCACCACCCAGCGCGACCAGCGCAGCGCCTCCATATCCGCGCCGAACCAGCCCTGATCGCCCCAAAGCAGCACCCGCCCCCGCAGCCCGTCAGCCGCGCCCAGCTTGACCGTCCGGCCCAGATCGACACTCAGGGCGCTTTCGTCCAGCCACACAGTGATTTCATGGTTCTGTCCGGCCGTCATCGCGCCCAGTTCCAGCGCCTTCAGCCCGGTCGAGGTGGTTGGAACCTTGACCTTGGTCCCGTCCACCTCGGCCAACAGGGCGCCCGGCACGGTCAGGGCGACATCCTGCACTGCCGATGTGCTGTGCACCGTACCGCGGACCGTGCGCCGGAAGGCCCCGATGTCCAGGATGGCCGAAAGCTCTGGGATGTCATGCATCATGGATTGCACCACCACCACGTTCATCAAACGGGGCAGAACGATGTCCTTGACCTTCTTCAACACGTCGGGCTTCAGCGTCATGCGCAAGGCGACGTCATTGCCCAGCCTTTCCGTCAACTGATCGGCCATGAAGCCAGCGACCCGCTTTGGATCCAGCCCAAAGCCGGGTGGAACCAGGAAATCCTGCACGACCAGTTCGGCCTGCAAGGATGGCGCCATCAGCACCCGCCCCGCGCCCGACAGGACCAACAGCCCAAGCCCAGCCGCAAGCGTAAGGCTGAGTGAAACCAAGATATGCCAGAACCGCATGGGGCCTCCAATCATGTTGCTTGAATGTTAGCCCGACCAGCTATTGGAAATGCCGATGACCAAGATTGGCCCTTCCCCATGGACAGCGCCCTCCGATCGGCCTGAACCTTGGGCACGACGGAACTTTGGGGGTCGCATGCGAAAGGCGCTGGTTCTCTTGGCATTGCTGCCGCAGATGGCGATGGCAGGGCCGGTGCGTGACCTGGCTGTGCCCATGGTCGCCGTCGACGCCTATGATCAGGCACGGCTGGTGGGGATGTGGTACGAGGTGGCCCAGACCCCGAGCTTTCTGGAACAAGATTGCCACGGCACCACGGCCCATGTCGCCGCCCGCGAAGACACCCGCCTGACCGTCAAGATCGCCTGTCACATGGGCGCGCTTACGGGCCCCGTCCTGCCGCTTGAGGGGGTTATTGTCCAGACCGAGTCTGGCCTGTTTCAACTGCGCCTGTTCAGG
>CAXNKP010000031.1:0-11237 GCA_964202815.1 Stagnihabitans sp.
GTAGGGATCGACTGAATGCGCAACTGTCCCGCCAATCCCTGCGCCTTATCGACGTCGATCTTGACCATTTTGACGGCACCCTTCGCCCCTTTGACCGCCGCCTCCAGCGCCGGGCCCAGGGTTTTGCAAGGGCCACACCACGGCGCCCAAAAGTCGACGATCACGGGCACTTTCATGCTTTGCTCGATCACGTCTTGCATGAAGGTGGCTTCAGAGCCGTCCTTGATCAAATCGGATGGTGTTGCCGGTTTGGCGGCGGGGCTAGGCTGGGCAGTTCCGAACATGGCATCCTCACGCGAAGAAAACTTTCATCCTATATGCGCACCCGCGCGCGAAAGTCCAATAGGGGAGAGGATCAGTTTCACAAAGTCCTTGGCAAAAGAAGGGACTTGCGGCAAATTATTCCCATGAAATTTGATTTTACATTGATTCGTGATGTTCTTGTTCTGACCCCGGCGCGATTTGGTGATGCACGGGGGTGGTTCAGTGAGACATACAATGCCGCCCGGTTTTTCGAGGCGGGCCTGACGATCTCTTGGGTCCAAGACAACCATTCGTATTCGGGCAGGGCGGGCACGCTGCGCGGTCTGCATTACCAACGCGCGCCCCATGCCCAAGACAAGCTGGTGCGCTGCACGCGCGGCGCGATTTTCGATGTGGCGGTGGATGTGCGGCGCGGATCACCTACTTATGGGCAATGGCTGGGGGTCGATTTGACACCCGAAAACGGCAAACAGCTTTTCGTGCCCAAGGGCTGCCTGCACGGCTTTGTCACGCGGCTGCCCGACAGCGAGGTGCAATACAAATGCTCTGATATTTATGCGCCAGAGTGCGACGGCGCCATACGCTGGAACGACCCGACCTTGGCAATTGAGTGGGGGGTTGGGGCACCTGTGTTGTCGGCCAAAGATCAGGCGGCGCCTTTGCTATCAGAGTGGCAAAACCCGTTTGAATGGGGTGCTGCATGAAGCTTTTGGTCACCGGCGGCGCGGGTTTCATAGGGTCAGCTGTGGTGCGGCACGCTGTGGCACAAGGGCATGAGGTGATCAGCCTAGATGCGCTGACCTATGCGGCCAATCTGGAAAACCTGGCCTCTGTCAAAGACTCCGCGCTTTACACCTTCGAGCAATCTGACATCCGCGACCGCGCCAGCTTGGACCGGGTTTTCGGCACACATAACCCCGAAGCCGTGATGCATTTGGCAGCCGAAAGTCACGTCGATCGGTCGATCGACGGGCCAAGGGATTTTATCGAAACCAATATCACCGGCACCTTCAATCTGCTGGAAGCAGCCCGCGCCCATTGGGTGCGGCGTGGCAAGCCGAAGGCCTTTCGCTTCCACCACATCTCGACCGATGAGGTTTTTGGCAGTTTGGGGCCCAGCGGCAAGTTCACCGAAACCACCCCCTATGACCCGCGCAGCCCCTATTCGGCCAGCAAAGCCGCCAGCGACCACCTGGTGCGCGCTTGGGGGGAAACTTACGGTCTGCCCGTGCTGGTGACCAACTGTTCGAACAACTACGGCCCCTATCACTTTCCCGAAAAGCTCATCCCGGTCGTGATCTTGAACGCGCTGCACGGGCGGCCCATTCCGGTCTACGGCGCAGGTGAGAATGTGCGCGACTGGCTTTATGTCGAAGACCACGCTGCGGCCCTGCTGACCGTCGTGACCCAAGGCCAAGTCGGCCGCACCTATGCAATCGGGGGCGAAAATGAGGCGCGCAACATCGACCTTGTCACCGAGATCTGCGCCTTGATGGATGAAATGCAACCAACAGGGGCGCCACATGCGCGGCTGATCACCTTTGTGACAGACCGGCCGGGCCATGATGCACGCTACGCCATCGACCCCAGGCTGATCAGGGCGGAATTGGGCTGGCGGCCCTCAGTCACCTTAGAGGAGGGGCTGCGCAAAACGGTGCGCTGGTATTTGGACAACGCGGCATGGTGGCAACCCTTGCTGGAACGCCAAGGGGTTGGGCAGCGGTTGGGTACGGCGGGATGAACACCTTGTTCTTCATCGCCAGCAAAACCGTTGGCATGGCAGCGCGGGCAGAAACATGGCTTATCCTCTTTCTTGCTTTGGCCCTTTTGGCACTGTGGCGCAAAAAGGCTGGGCTTGCCAAAGCCTTGATCTTGATTTGCTTTCTGGCAACTCTGGGGTTGACCGTTTTCCCCTTGGGCAATGAGTTGATTGCGCGATTGGAAAGCCAATATCCCGCGGAGCCCGCAGTGACGCGTGTAGACAGCATCATCGTTCTGGGCGGGGATGAGGATTTGCCCCCCTATCGTCGCTGGGGTGGCATCCAAGTGAACGATTCGGGTGAGCGGTTGATCGAGGGGCTGGCGCTTGCACAGCGCTTTGCGCAGGCCAAACTGGTCTACACCGGCGGCATGGGGAGTTTGGGGGCCAACAGGGGGCAAGATGACCCCTCGCAGATGATGTATGAGGCTTGGGTGCGGTTGGGCATTGCCCCGCAGCGCATCGTCCTGGAAAGGGCGTCGCGCAACACGGCCGAAAATGCCACGATGACGCGTGATCTGATCCAGCCCTTGGCCGGAGAGGTGCATTTGCTTGTCACCTCGGCCGCCCATATGCC
The DNA here is from genome assembly GCA_964202815.1 of Stagnihabitans sp. GTDB lineage: Bacteria > Pseudomonadota > Alphaproteobacteria > Rhodobacterales > Rhodobacteraceae > Stagnihabitans. Next base: position 2,601 of record CAXNKP010000031.1, read on the forward strand.
GCGCGCCATGCGCACGTTTGAACGCGCCGGATGGACAGGGCTGGTCGCTTGGCCGGTGGATTACCAATCGGGCCAGTCATCTTGGGCGCGGACTTGGGCGCTGGACGGTAATCTGGCGGTTCTGGATAGCGCGTTGCGCGAATATATCGGCCTTCTGGCCTATGGGCTGGCAGGAAAATAGAATGCGGTTCTTGGTTTTCGGCCAAAGCGGGCAAGTTGCGCAAGAATTGGCGCGGCGATTGCCACAAGGGGTCAGCGCGCACTTTTTGGGGCGTGATCAGGCTGACCTGCGCGATCCTGCGGCCTGTGCGCAGGCGATTGGCGGGTGGGATGCGGTGATCAACGCCGCAGCCTATACCGCGGTGGACAAGGCCGAGACGGACGAGGCCACAGCCCTAAGCATCAACGCCGCAGCCCCTGCGGCCATGGCCGCTCGATGTGCCGCCTTGGATATTCCTTTTTTGCATATATCCACCGATTATGTCTTTAACGGTGCGGGAAGTCTGCCCTTTGCACCTGACCATCCGAGCGGACCGCGCAATGCCTATGGCCGGACCAAACTGGCGGGCGAAGAGGGGGTGCGCGCGGCCCAAGGGCGGCATTTGATCTTGCGCACCTCTTGGGTCATCTCGGCCCATGGCGCGAATTTTGTCAAAACCATGCTACGGTTGGGGGCCAGTCGCGACAGCCTGAGCGTGGTGGCAGATCAGATCGGTGGGCCAACGCCCGCAGGCGATATCGCAGAGGCTTTGATTGCGGCGGCACAGGCCATGGTGCAGGGCGCCAAGGGCGGCACGCACCATTTTTCAGGCGCGCCAGATGTGTCTTGGGCGGATTTAGCCCGGGCGGTTATGCGTGGGGGCGGTTTGACCTGCAAAGTCAATGACATCCCGACCTCAGCCTATCCAACCCCTGCGGTGCGGCCGCGCAATTCGCGTCTGGATTGCAGCGGTTTTGAGGCTGAGTTTGGCATTCAGCGGCCAGATTGGCAGCTTGGATTGAGATCGATTTTACGGGAGTTATCCGCATGACACGCAAAGGCATTCTTTTGGCAGGCGGTTCCGGATCGCGGCTTTGGCCCATTACCATGGGCGTCTCCAAGCAGCTTTTGCCGGTCTATGACAAGCCGATGATCTATTATCCGCTGTCTGTTCTGATGCTGGCGGGTATCCGCGAGATTGCGCTGATTACCACGCCCGAAGATCAGCCCGCGTTCATCCGCCTGTTGGGCGATGGGTCGCAGTGGGGGCTAAGCATCACCTATATCATCCAACCCTCTCCCGATGGCTTGGCGCAGGCCTATCTTTTGGCCGAAGATTTTCTTGCGGGCAGCCCATCCGTTATGGTTCTGGGCGATAACATCTTTTTCGGCCATGGCCTGCCAGAGGTGCTGGCCGCAGCCTTGGCGCAATCGGTTGGCGGTACGGTGTTTGGCTACCGCGTTTCCGACCCCGAGCGTTACGGCGTGGTCAAGTTCGATGCCCAAGGCACGGTGCAGCAGATCATCGAAAAACCCGCAGTTCCGCCATCAAACTTTGCCGTGACAGGGCTTTATTTTCTGGACGGCACAGCGCCCGCGCGCGCCAAATCCATCCGTCCCTCGCCGCGCGGCGAGTTAGAGATTGTGGATTTATTGGAAACCTATCTGGCCGAGGGCACGTTGAGCGTCCAGAAAATGGGCCGTGGTTTTGCTTGGCTGGATACAGGCACCCACGGCAGCCTGTTGGATGCGGGCAATTTCGTGCGCACCTTGCAAGCCCGTCAAGGGTTGCAGGTGGGTTGCCCCGATGAAATCGCCTACCGCGCGGGGTGGATCGACAGTGCTGCGCTTGGGGCACGGGCGGCGCTGTTTCGCAAGAATGAGTATGGCCAATATTTGTTAAGCGTTCTCAACGACAAAGACTAAATCAAGCAGCCTTTGGCCTGCGGATTTTATCAGCGGCTTCCACCACCAAGGGGCGCAGGCCTTGGCCGCCGCCATCCAGCACCTCAAACAGGTGCTTACGCATGCGCGGCTCCCAAAAGTCGTTGATATGGCTGGTTAAACTCGCCAAACCTTCGGCATGGGGTTTGGATTCCATGAATTTGGCGATCTGGTTGGCCATGTAGATCAGCTTGACATGGGGATCATGCGACATGGGACTCTCCTGAGATTAGGCCACCAGACAGGCGGCTTTCATGGGTGAAAACTTCAAAACGATCAGCGCGGGCAAGAGCGATCAGAGTGATGCCCGCCGCTTGGGCCATCGTGACAGCACGCGCTGTGGGCGCAGAGACAGCGATCAGCACCGGCGCGCCCAAGGCTGCAACCTTTTGCACCATGTCGATTGACACGCGCGAGGTCAGAACAATGGCACCCGTGGGCTTCGCACCAACCCGCGCCATGGTGCCCACCAACTTATCCAGCGCATTATGGCGGCCGACATCCTCGCGCACCGCCACCAAGGCCCCGTTCCAGAACCCCGCCGCATGCGCAGCGCGGGTGGCATCGTGCAGGGGCTGCGCGCCGGGAAGGGATGCAATCGCGGCGCGCACCTGCGATGGGGTGATCTGGAAATCGGCCGTCACGGCAGGCAACTCGCGCATCGCTTCATCCAGCGAATCAATGCCACAAAGCCCGCAGCCCACCGGCCCCGCCATGGTGCGGCGGCGCTTGGCCAAGCGGGCCTCGGCCTGCGGGGTGACCCAGATTTGCACATCGATGCCCTTGGGGGTATCGACCACCTCGACCGACAAAATCTCGGCCGGTTGGGCCAGACCTTCGGTCAGGGCAAAGCCATAGGCAAAATCTTCCAGATCGGCAGGGGTTGCCATCATCACGGCTTGAGTGGACCCGTTGAACGATAGGGCCACCGCCACCTCTTCGGGCAGCACACGGCTGCCCGACACCACCAGCGCGCCCGGCCCAAAGGCCAGACACGGCAGGGGGCTGTGGGTTGTCATCACTCAGCCGCCGGAAGGATGCGGCGCGACAGTGTGGCTTGGGCGTTGTATTCCTGCTGCCACTCGGTCGGCCCGTTGGAAGAGCCCACCTGCACCGCCGTCACCTTGTATTCCGGGCAATTGGTCGCCCAATCGGAATAATCGGTGGTGATCACATTGGCTTGGGTGTCGGGGTGGTGGAAGGTTGTATAGACCACGCCGGGCAAAACACGGTCGGTGATCTGCGCATGCAGCGTGGTTTCGCCCGATCGCGAGGCCAGTTTGACCCAATCGCCATCCTTGATCCCGCGCATTTCAGCATCCGAGGGGTGGATTTCCAGCAAATCCTCGGCATGCCAGATCACGTTCGCGGTGCGCCGTGTCTGTGCGCCAACGTTGTACTGGCTAAGAATGCGGCCCGTGGTCAACAGCAGCGGGAAGCGGGGGCCTGCGCGTTCATCGGTCGCAATATACTCGGTGTTGATGAACTTGCCCTTGCCGCGCACAAAGCCGTCGACATGCATCAAGGGCGTGCCTTCGGGCGCTTTTTCGTTGCAAGGCCATTGCACCGATCCCATGGTTTCCAGCTTTTCATAGCTGACGCCAGCAAAAGACGGCGTGGTCAGGGCGATTTCGTCCATGATCTGGCTGGGATGGGTATAGGTCCAATCGGCACCCATGGCATTGGCGAGCATTTGTGTGACTTCCCAATCGCCGTAGCCTTGACGCGGGGCCATCACCTTGCGCACGCGGTTGATGCGGCGTTCGGCGTTGGTAAAGGTGCCGTCCTTTTCCAAGAAGGTAGATCCGGGCAGGAAGACATGGGCATAGTTGGCGGTTTCGTTCAAGAACAGGTCATGCACGATCACGCAGTCCATCGCCGCCAAGCCTGCGGCCACGTGCTTGGTGTCGGGGTCAGATTGAAGGATGTCTTCACCTTGGCAATATAGGCCCTTGAAAGTGCCCTCAACCGCGGCATCCAGCATATTGGGGATGCGCAGGCCCGGTTCATCATCAATCTGCACGCCCCAGATTTTTTCGAATATATCGCGTACCGCTTCGCCCTTCACATGGCGGTAGCCGGGCAGTTCATGCGGGAAAGAGCCCATATCGCACGAGCCTTGCACGTTGTTCTGCCCGCGCAGCGGGTTCACGCCCACACCGGGGCGGCCGATGTTGCCCGTCATCATCGCCAGATTGGCAATGCCAATCACCGTGGTCGAGCCTTGGGAATGTTCAGTCACGCCAAGACCGTAATAGATGGCCCCATTGCCGCCGCGTGCATAAAGACGGGCTGCCGCGCGCACTTCATCGGCCTGCACGCCCGTCAACAACTGCACCGCTTCGGGGGAATTCTGGGGCTGGCTGACAAATTCGGCGTAATCTTGGAATTCATCCCAATCGCAGCGGTTGCGGATGAAATCTTCATCAAACAGGCCCTCGGTCACGATCACATGGGCCAAAGCGGTGACGATGGCCACATTGGTGCCCGGGGTCAGTGCCAAGTGGTGGGCGGCCTTGATATGGGGGCTTTCCACCGTTTCGGTGCGGCGCGGATCGATCACAATCAGCTTCGCCCCTTGACGCAACCGCTTTTTCAAACGGCTGGCGAAAACCGGATGGCCCGCAACAGGATTGGCCCCGATCACAATCACCACATCGGTATGTTCTACCGAATCAAAGTCTTGCGTTCCGGCTGAGGTGCCCAGCGTTTGCCCCAAGCCGTAGCCCGTGGGCGAATGGCAGACCCGCGCGCAGGTGTCGGTGTTGTTGTTCATAAACACTGCACGGGTCAGCTTTTGCACCAGATAGGCTTCTTCATTGGTGCAGCGCGACGAGGTGATCACCCCCACCGAATGCCGCCCATGGGTGTCAATGATGCCCTTCATGCGGTTGGCAGCAAATTCCATCGCCTCGGCCCAAGACACTTCTTTCCACGCATCGTTGATGCTGTCGCGGATCATCGGGCTTAGGATACGGTCCTTATGGCTGGCATAACCGTAAGCAAAACGGCCCTTCACGCAGGAATGGCCACGGTTGGCCTTGCCGTGCTTATAGGGCGTCATGCGCACCAGCTCATCGCCGCGCAGTTCAGCCTTAAACGAACATCCCACCCCGCAATACGCACAGGTCGTAATCACCGAACGCACCGGCGTGCCCAGTTCAATCACCGACTTTTCCTGCAAAGTTGCGGTCGGGCAAGCGGCCACACAGGCCCCGCACGATACACATTCTGAACCAAGGAAATTGTCCTCTTTCATGCCCGCCGATACGCGGCTGTCAAAACCGCGCCCCGAGATGGTCAGCGCAAAGGTGCCCTGCACCTCTTCACAGGCCCGCACACAGCGCGAACAGACGATACATTTGGCCGGATCATAAGTGAAATAGGGATTGGAATCGTCTTTGGGGTTCCACTGCGGATTGGCCTTGCCGGAATTGTCTTTGGCTTTGAAGTGGGTATCAACCGCCTCATAGCGCACATCGCGCAGGCCCACGGCCCCCGCCATATCCTGCAATTCGCAATCGCCATTGGCCGAGCAGGTCAAACAATCCAGCGGATGGTCCGAGATATAAAGCTCCATCACCCCTTTGCGCAGCTTTTCCAGCTTGGCGTTTTGGGTTTGTACCTTCAGGCCCGCTGCCACTGGCGTGGTGCAAGATGCAGGCGTGCCATTGCGGCCCTCGATCTCGACCAAGCACAGGCGGCACGATCCAAAGGCGTCGACCGAGTCGGTGGCGCACAGTTTCGGCACCGCAATGCCAATCTCTGCCGCTGCCCGCATGATCGACGTGCCTTCCGGCACCGTCACATCAAAGCCGTCAATCGTCAGCGTGACCATGGTTTTGGATTTGGCCGCAGGCGTGCCGAAATCGCGGTCGGGGATGATGAAATCTTTCATTCGGCGGCATCCTTCATACGGGTGAAGTCGTCAGGGAAATGCGACAGGGCAGACAGAACAGGATAGGGCGTAAATCCGCCCAAGGCGCACAGCGATCCAGCTTTCATCGTGGCGCACAGGTCGGTCAGCAGCGGAATGGCTGACGCATCGCCCTTGGCGATCCGGTCCACCGTTTCCACCCCGCGCACAGCGCCGATCCGGCAGGGCGTACACTTGCCGCAAGATTCAATGGCACAGAATTCCATCGCAAAGCGGGCTTGCGCCAGCATATCGGCGCTATCATCAAACACTGTCAGGCCGGCATGGCCGATCAAACCGTCTTTGCCGGCGAATTCTTCATAGCCAAAGGGTGTATCAAACAGGCTGCGCGGGAAATAGGCGCCCAAGGGCCCGCCCACCTGCACCGCTTTGACGGGCCGCCCACTGGCGGTGCCACCGGCGATCTTGTCGACGATGTCGCCCAAGGTCAGACCGAACGCGATTTCGTAAAGCCCGCCGTGTTTGACATTGCCCGCGATCTGCAACGGGATCGTCCCGCGTGAGCGGCCCAGACCGAAGCCTTTGTAAAATGCGGCCCCCTTCTCGAAGATCACAGGTATCGAGGCCAGCGAGATTACGTTGTTAACCACCGTCGGCTTGCCCATAAAGCCCTGCAAAGCGGGCAAAGGCGGTTTCGCCCGCACCACGCCGCGCTTGCCTTCCAACGAGTTCAACAGGCTCGTCTCTTCGCCGCAGACATAGGCCCCAGCACCCACGCGCACTTCCATGTCAAATGCTGTGCCAGTCCCAAGAACCGAGGCCCCCAAGAGGCCCGCAGCCCTTGCGATATCAACCGCCTCTTCCATAACCCGAATGGCCACCGGATATTCCGAGCGGATGTAGACAAAGCCCTTGGTCGCCCCGCAGGCCAAGCCCGCAATCGCCATGCCTTCGATCAGGGTAAAGGGGTCACCCTCCATCAGCATGCGGTCGGCAAAGGTGGCGCTGTCGCCCTCGTCAGCATTGCAGACGATGTATTTACGGTCGGCCACCGCCTCGCTGACAGTCTTCCACTTGATACCGGTTGGAAACCCCGCCCCGCCCCTGCCCCGCAACCCCGAAGCCGTCACTTCCGCCACGATGGCCGCCTTGTCCATGCCCAAGGCCCGCGTCAAACCAGTCAACCCACCCTGCGCCTTATACTCCTCCAAGCTCAACGGGTCGATCACGCCGACACGCGCAAAGGTCAAACGGGTTTGCGCTTTCAGCCAAGGCAATTCCTCGGTCAGCCCCAAGGCTTTGGGATGCGCCGTCAAATCACCAAACAGCGCAGGTACATCCGCCAGCGTCATCGGGCCAAAGGCCAAGCGTCCGGCGGGGCTTTCCACCTCTACCATAGGTTCCAGCCACACCATCCCACGGCTGCCATTGCGTACAAGGGTGACAGATTGGCCCTTGGCTTGGGCATGCTTTTGAATGGCATCGGCAATCTCGTCGGCGCCCAAGGCCACGGCAGCAGAATCGAGTGGCAGGTAAATCTTCATTTCAACCCCTCCACCAAGGTATCAAACTTGGCTTCATCAACCCGACCGACCAGCTTGCCATCGACCAAAGCCGCAGGCCCGCAGGCGCATAGGCCAAGGCAGAAAATCGGCTCTAACGTCACCGAGCCGTTCTTGGCTGTCTCATGCCAATCCAGCCCCAGCACCTTTTTGACGTGATCCGCCACACGGTCCGCCCCGACGGCCTGACACGCCTCTGCCCGACACAGTTTCACCACATGGCGGCCGGTAGGTTCCTCGCGAAAATCGTGGTAAAAGCTCATCACCCCATGCACTTCAGCGCGCGAGATGTTCATGGCCTTAGCCACCACGGGCAAAACTACCTGCGGCACATGGCCAAATTCGGCCTGAATCGCATGAAGGATCGGCAACAAGGCCCCCTCCATCCCGTGATGGTGGACGAGGATATTCTCAACCTTGGCAATGATGCTGTTAGAATCAAGCATGGCGCGGCCCTTGGATCGTTTGCTCCGGTTTACCGCAGTTGATAGAGAAATCAATATCGCAGTATCGTCAGTCGATAGTTAAAATCAATCAAATCCCCTTTCATATTTGCCCAAATATCCCACAGGGGGTGATGAGCGATCAGAAATCCTCCAGTGGAGGATTTCCGCGAAGAACGCCCGGCCTATGGCCGGGCTGAGGGGGGTGTGAAACCCCCCAGCCGGGGCCGCCGCGCGCCCTACCGGAACCTCGCCCCAAAACGCGCCGCCTCGTCGATCAGCGCCGCCAGCACTGGCGTTTGCAAATCACGGCGGGGGGTGATCAGGCCCACGACATGCTCGGCCTCGGGTTCCACGATGGGGATCGAACGCAACGCCTCGCCCTGCACCAGTTGTGCAAGGCGCATTGGCACGACCGAGGCCCATTTGCCCGACATCACATGCGCAATCAGCGCGATGGTGGAATTGGACTCCACTGTCGGCTGCGCCCGCGCGCCCGCTTCGGCCAGCAATTGGTTCACGATCCGGCGGTTTTGCATATCGGCTGTCAAAAGGCACAGATGTTCAGACGCCAATTCCGCCCAAGTTACCTGCTCACGCCCCGCCAAGGGCGCGGTTTTGTGGCATAAAAAGCGATAATATTCTGTGTAAAGCGGCACTTGCGCAACGCGGCCCAAGGGTTCGTTGTCCAGATAGGTGATGCCAGCGTCCAGTTCCAAACTGTCGATGCCTGCAAGGATCTCGGCCGAGGTGCGCGATAGGATCGTCACGCGCAGGTTGGGGTGCAGGGCGGTAAAAGGCGCGGTCAGATCAGCCACCATAGCCAAGGCC
>CAXNKP010000032.1:0-11031 GCA_964202815.1 Stagnihabitans sp.
CCTTGGCCACCGATTACGACACGATCCGTCAGGTGATCTTCCCGGGTGGCGTGTTGTCGACCCCGCTGCCCAAGGCTTTCGCCGCCTATCACAACGGCGACATTCCAGAACCCAAGTTCGATATGGAAGGCGCCAAAGCCGAGATTGCCCAGTCAAAATACGCAGGCGCGCCGATCCCGATCACTTTGGGCTATGTGGCCGGCACCGGTTTTGAAGAGGAAATCAGCCTGTTGATGCAGTCGAATCTGGAACAGTTGGGCTTTGTTGTGACCCAGGCCGCTGATCCGTGGAACCGCATCACCGAAATCGCGGGTAAGGTTGAAACGACACCCGCCGTCAACCAGATCTTCTTTGGCCCAACCTATCCTTCGCCCGATTCGATGTTCTTCACGCAGTACCACAGCAAGGCTGCGGGCACTTGGGCTTCGATGGAATGGGTCAATGATCCTGAAGTTGACGCAATGATCGACGCGGCGCGCGCCACGGGCGATACGGCGGAACAGGCCAAAATCTATAAGGAACTGCAGGCCAAACTGGATGACATGAAGCCTGACGTTTATCTGCTGACCCAAACGGTGCAGCACGCGATGGACAATTGCCTAACCGGGTTCAATGCCGTGCCGATGCAGTCGTTTGACTACGACTTCACCCGCTATCAGTGGACCTGCAAGTAAGCAGCCTTCTTTTGTGAAAGGCTTATCCCCGCTTGGCGGGGGTAAGTGTCATTTTTTGCTTGGCCTTGCAACAGCGGACCCCTGATGGAATTTCTGTCCTTCCTTATCAAACGCGTCCTTTGGTCGGTTCTGGTACTGGTGGGCCTGTCCATGGTGATCTTTGTGATCGCGCGGGTTGTGCCGGGGGATCCGGCGCGTATGGCTTTGGGGCCGCGCGCCACGCCCGAACAGGTGGCGACGATGCAGGCCGAACTGGGGCTGGACCGGCCGATTGTTCAGCAATACGCCCTGTTCATCGAAGGGTTGACGCGCGGTGATCTTGGAAAATCGCTGCTGACCGAACGCCCTGTGAACGACGACATCCGCGAAACCTTTGCGGCAACCTTTGAGCTGGTCTTATGCACCATGATCTTGGCTATGGGCTTTGGCGTGCCCCTTGGCATGATTGCCGCCTATTGGAAGGATAAATGGCCCGACACGGCGGTGCGTTTCTTTGCGATCTTTGCCGCGGTCACCCCCAGCTTTTTTCTGGCCCTCTTGCTGCAAATTTTGGCCGGCTATGTGCTGCATATTTTGCCCACCACGGGACGCCTGCCCAATTCCATGGAATTTGAAGCCTCTTGGACCGGTCTGCTTTTGATCGACAGTCTGATCAGTGGCAGGCTGGATGTCTTTGGCGAGGCGCTTCGCCACCTGTTGCTGCCCGCTATGGCGCTGGCTGCGGCCACGATGGGCCAGATGGCGCGGTTGACGCGGGCCTCGATGATCGACGTGTCGCGTCAAGATTACATCGAGGCGGCACGGGCCTTTGGCATTCCTGAATGGTTGCGGGTGACGAAGTACATGCTGCGGCCAAGTTTCGTCCCACCTTTGACGATTATGGGCTTGGAATTTGCCAGCCTGATCGGCGGCGCCTTTGTGGTGGAAATGGTCTTTGCTTGGCCGGGGATGGCCGCTTACGGCATCCGCACCATTTTGCAAAAAGATTTGAACGCGGTCATGGGGGTGGTGATGGTCTCGGGCGTGTTCTTTGTCATGGTGAATTTGGCGATTGATGTGCTGGTGGGATTTGTAGACCCCCGCGTGCGGATCAGGGGCAGACGATGACCGAGACAACCCCCGACCTGATGCTGTCGAATGCCTATCAAAACTGGTATCGCTTTTCGCGCAACCCCACGGCCATGATCGGCTTGGTCATCGTGGTGCTTTGCGTGACAGCCGCCATCTTGGCCCCCTATATAACGCCCTTTCCTGACCATGTCGGCGCTGTCACCAATTTCCGCGCGCGGCATTTGCCGCCCTCAGCAATGAATTGGTTTGGCACCGATAATGTGGGCCGCGACATCTTCACACGGGTGATCTTTGGCTTGCGCATCTCGCTTTTGCTGGCTGTGGTGGTTTTGGGCATTGCCATTCCGACGGGCACGATCTTGGGCATGGCGGCAGGCTATTTCGGCGGCTGGACTGAGATTATCATCATGCGCATCACCGATGTGGCCTTGGCGATCCCGCCCTTGGTGATGGCTTTGGCGGTGGCCGCTGTCTTATCGCCAGATTTGCTGCATTCGATGCTGGCCATCGCCTCGCTTTGGTGGACATGGCACACGCGGATGATTTATTCGATCACCCGCCAGCTGCGCACGCAAGAATTCATCGAAGCGGCCGAGACTTTGGGCGCATCAAAATTCCACATTCTGTTTCGCGAGATCCTGCCCAACTGCGTCTCAGCCATAGCAGTGAAAACCTCGCTGGATTGCGGGTTTGTCATTCTGGTCGGCGCGGCGCTCAGCTTTTTAGGCCTTGGCATTCAACCGCCCACGCCCGATTTGGGCACGATGGTGGCGCAGGGGGCCAGTTTCCTGCCAGATTTTTGGTGGGAATCGGTGCTGCCGGGCTGTGCTATCTTGTTTCTAGCCCTTGGCTTCAACCTCTTGGGCGATGGGTTGCGCGATCTTTTCGATGTCGAGGATGTGCGATGACCGCCCTGTTGTCCGTGCGCGATTTGTCGGTGGATTTCACCACCTATGGCCAAACCCAACAGGTGCTGCACGGGGTATCCTTGGATGTGCCCGCCCATGCCCAGATTGCTTTGGTGGGTGAGTCAGGATCTGGCAAGACGGTGACGATGAAGGCGATTATGGGGCTGTTGCGCCAACCGCCTGCCCATATCCGCTCGGGCCAGATCTTTTACGATGGCCGCGATTTGCTGACGCTGCCTGACAGCGAAAGGCTTGCCCTGCGCGGCACCGCGATGAGCATGGTGTTTCAAGACCCGATGTCCTCGCTGAACCCGGTGTTTACCATCGCTGACCAGATGGGCACGATCTTGAAATATGCTGACCGGCGCTTGGGCCGCAGCCGGTCTGCCCGCGACCGGATGGCGCGGGTGCATGAGGTGCTGGCCCAAGTGCGGATGCGCGATCCGCAAAGGGTGTCATCCTCTTATCCCATCATGCTATCGGGCGGGATGCGCCAGCGCGTGCTCATCGCCATGGCGCTGCTTTCAGAACCAGCACTGCTCATCGCAGATGAGCCGGGCACCGCGCTGGATGTGACAACCCAAGCCCAGATCTTGCGGCTGTTGAAAGATCTGGTCACCCAGCGCGGGCTGGCGCTGTTGATGATCACCCATAATCTGGGCGTGGTGCGCGAAACCTCGTCTTACGTTTATGTCATGAACAAGGGCCGCGTGGTCGAGCAGGCCGAAACGGCAACACTTTTTGCCAATCCGCAGTCAGACTATACCAAAAGCCTGATCGCCGCTGTGCCCCGCCTGACAGGTGGCACCCAATACGGCACGGTGACGCCATGACGGCCATGCTGGAAATTCGCAACCTGACAAAGACCTTCCCCACCCACAGCGCATTTGGCCGCCAGACCGGAGAGGTCAAGGCCGTCTCGGACGTGTCTTTTGCCATCGAAAAGGGCCAAGTTTACGGATTGGCTGGTGAATCGGGATCGGGAAAATCCACCATTGCGCGCAGGATCATGGGGCTGACGCGGCCGACCTCGGGCGCAATCTTGATTGATGGGCAGGATATTGCGGGCCAGATCGGCACGCGGGCCCATGGGCGCAGGGTGCAGATGGTGTTTCAAAACCCCGGCGCATCGTTGAACCCGCGCCGCACCGTGGCGCAATCTATCGCGGTGCCCTTGGTGGCGCACGACTTTGACCGCGCCGACCAACCGCGCCGGATTGGCGAACTTTTGGATATGGTGCAACTGCCCCAAGCCTTTGCGCAGCGCTATCCGCACGAGCTTTCTGGCGGGCAAAAGCAGCGGGTGGCTATTGCGCGCGCCTTGGCGGTAGCACCCAAGCTTTTGGTGCTGGACGAGCCGACCTCGGCGCTTGATGTCTCGGTTCAAGCGCGGGTGATGGATCTGTTGACCGATCTTGGCCGCGCTTTGGATCTGACCTTTTTGTTCATCTCGCATGATCTGTCGTTGATGCGCAATTTTGCCCAAAGGGTGGGCATTTTGTACTTGGGCGAGATCGTCGAGACCGGCCCCACGGCGCAGGTTTTTGAACATCCCCAGCATGATTACACGCGGCTTCTGCTTGCCTCGGTGCCGGTGATCTCGGCTGAGGAAGAGGCGATGCGCCCGATCATTCCGCTGATTGACGGCGAAATTCCCACTGCTGAAAAACTGCTGGCCCTGCGCGGCCAAGCCACTGGAAAGGGTACCCCATGATCCGCATAGGCATAGACGTTGGCGGCACGAACACCGATGCCGTTGTGATGGACGGCGACACCGTCCTTGCAGGGGTCAAGGCCCCAACCACAGCCGATGTGATGACCGGCGTGGTCGAGGCGTTGAAGATGGTGTTAGCGGCTTCCAAGATGAAGCCAAGTGCGGTCGATGTTGTGATGATCGGCACGACGCATTTCACCAATGCCGTGGTTCAACGCCGCGATCTGGCCCAAACCGCCGCCGTGCGATTGGGCCTGCCCGCCACAGCCTCCTTGCCCCCCATGGTCGACTGGCCCGAAGATTTGCGCGCCACGATCGGCAATCATTATTGGATGGCCCATGGCGGGAACGAATTTGACGGGCGGGTGATCTCGCCGTTGGATGAGGACGAGTTGCTTGGCATTGCGGCCCAGATCAAGGCCAAGGGCATCAAATCTATCGCCATAACCTCGGTGTTCTCGCCCGTTTCTAATGAGTTCGAAAAGCGCGCTGGCGAGATTTTTGCCAAGGCCCTGCCCGGCGCCCATATCAGCCTGTCGTCGGATATTGGCCGGATCGGGTTGTTAGAACGTGAGAATGCCGCGATCATGAACGCTTGTCTGCGCGATCTGTCGGCCCATGTGATCAATGCCTTCCGCAAGGCCATCACCGAAACCGGCATCACCGGACGGTTCTATCTGACGCAGAATGACGGCACCTTGATGGATGCGGCCTATGCTGAACGCTTCCCTGTGCTGACCTTTGCCTCTGGCCCGACCAACTCCATGCGGGGGGCGGCGTTCCTGTCGGGGGTGGCCGATGCCATCGTTGTCGATATCGGCGGTACGACCACCGATGTCGGGTCGCTTCACAAAGGCTTCCCGCGGCAAGCGACCGTGGCGGTTGAGGTGGGCGGTGTGCGCACCAACTTCCGGATGCCGGATGTGTTTTCCATCGGTTTGGGCGGTGGCAGCCATGTGGTGGACAGTGACAAGGGTATCAAGGTTGGCCCCACCTCAGTCGGCTATAAAATCGTGACCGAAGCGTTGATTTTTGGTGGCTCCACCCTGACCACCTCTGACATCGTCGTGGCATCGGGCCGTGAAAGTCTGGGCGATGCGTCGAAGGTGGCGCATTTGGATAAGGGCCTGATTGCCCGCACCCAAACCAAGATCATGGCTATGCTGGAAGACTGCGTTGAACGCTCACGCCTGTCGCCCGAACCTTTGCCGGTCATCATCGTCGGCGGCGGGTCGATCTTGGTCGATGGGCCGATTGGCGGTTTGGACGTCATCAAGCCCAACCATTTCGCTGTCGCCAACGCGGTGGGGGCTGCCATTGCCCAAGTCTCGGGCGAGGTGGACCGCGTCTATTCCTTGGCAGAAATCGGCCGCGATGAAGCGTTGAATGACGCCAAATCCCGCGCCATTGAAGCCGCCGTCGCCGCAGGCGCCCTGCGCGAAACGGTCGAGATCGTCGATGTCGAGGATGTGCCCTTGGCCTATTTGCCCGGCAATGCCACGCGCGTTCGGGTCAAGGCCGTGGGGGAGCTTCATGTCTGACGGATATCTGTTGCAAGAAGGCGACCTTTTGCCTCTGTCGATTGGGGCTGCCCTTTTGGGCACGGGGGGCGGCGGCAATCCCTATGTGGGCATGCTGCGCGCGCGAGAGTTGATCCGCAAAGGTGCGCAGGTGCGTGTGCTGCCACTTGATGCCCTGCCCGAGGACGCTTGGGTGGGCGAGGTAGGCGGCATCGGTGCGCCCGTGGTGGGGGTAGAAAAGATCGAAGAGGGTGGCGAATGCTACCGCGCGATGCGCGCGGTGGAAGAGGCCGCGAATGTCCGCGTCTCGGCCCTGATTTCGGCCGAGATTGGCGGGGCCAATTCGATTGAGCCCATCATAGCCGCGGCACTGGCAGGCCTGCCAGTGATTGACGGCGATGGAATGGGCCGCGCCTTTCCCGAAGTACAGATGACCACGTTTTTCATCTACGGGGCCAAGGCCGCCCCTGCCGCCATCGCCGATGACAAGGGCAATGTGGTGGTCTTTAAACACGTCAAGGATATGTACTGGTTGGAACGCTTTGCTAGGTCGACCTCGGTCGATATGGGGGCAGCGGCGGGGCTGGCCATTGCGCCCATGCGGATGGATTTCGTGCGCAAAACCGCCGTGCCGGGCACGGTCACCCAAGCCTTGAACATCGGTCGCACCGTGCAAAACGCCCGCTCGCGCCGGCAGAATGTGGTGGATCGCCTGATCGCCGAAACTGGTGCCACCTTGTTTTTTACTGGAAAGATCACCGACATTCGCCGCGAATTGCTGGGTGGCTTTGCCCGCGGGCATGCTTTGCTGGCAGGCTCGGATGGCTATCACGGCCAAGAGGGGCGCATTGCCATCCAGAACGAGAATTTGGTGCTGTGGGTCGACGGTGTGCCTGTCATCATGGTGCCCGATCTGATCATCAACCTTGATCTGGAAACCGGCGAACCGCTGACCACCGAAGTGCTGCGCTATGGCCAGCGCGTGGCGGTGATTGGCCTGCCCGTTCACCCTTTGATGAAAACGCCTGAGGCTTTAAAGGTCGTGGGCCCGCAGGCCTTTGGCTATCCCGACCTGACCTTCCACCCGCTTGAGTTGAAAGGATAAACCATGCAGATCAAACGCATCGTCCACGCTGCGGACATGGAAGATATTGCCGTAGGTGGCGCCATTATGGGCACGGGCGGCGGCGGGGATCCTTATGTGGGCAAGCTGATGGCGCAGCAGGCCATTTTGAAATATGGGCCAGTCAAGATCATTGATGTGACCGAATTGCCCGACGATGCCTTGGTCGTACCGGTCTGCATGATGGGCGCGCCCACCGTGATGACCGAAAAACTGCCGCAGGGCGACGAGTTGATGAACGCCTTTCGCGCACTGGAACAGCTTTTGGGCCGCAAGATCGACGCGGTGCTGTGTGGCGAGGCGGGTGGCGTGAATTCGACGACACCCTTCGTGGTGGCTGCGGCCTCTGGCCTGCCCTTGGTCGATGGCGATGGGATGGGCCGGGCTTATCCAGAATTGCAGATGGTGACCTTTACCCTGCACGGCGTATCAGCCACGCCGATGGTTTTGTGCGATGACAAGGGCAATTCCTTGGTTTTGAACACCGTGTCCAACGCTTGGACCGAACGGCTGGCGCGGGCGGCCACTGTGGAAATGGGCGGCTCTGCCCTTTTGGCCTTTTACGCGATGGATGGGGCAACGGCGAAAAAGGCCGTGGTGCGTGGTACACTCAGCCTATGCGCCGACCTTGGCCGTGCGCTGCGCGAGGCGCGGGCCGCGCATGAAGATCCGGTTCAGGCGATCAAAACCAAACTTGGCGCGGAAGAAATCTTCACGGGGCGCATCAAAGATATCGAGCGGCGCACCGAAGGCGGTTTTGCCCGTGGCACCGCCCGCTTTGAGGGGGTTGATAGCTGGCGCGGCCAAACCCTGCGGCTGGATTTTCAGAACGAGTTTCTGATGGCCGAACGCGACGGCAAGGTGATTGTGACGACGCCAGACCTGATCACCCTTCTGGAAGCTGAGTCCGGCAATCCTGTCACGGCCGACAGCCTGCGCTACGGCCTGCGGCTTGTGGCCTTGGCGTTTGAAGCCTCTCCAGCCTGGCGCAGCCCCGAGGGCATCGCCTTGGTGGGGCCGCGCTATTTTGGCTATGATGTGGATTACACGCCCTTTCACCCCTCGGCTTAACGCGACTTTGGGCCTTTGGTGGTGGCGGCCCGGTTTGGGCTGCGCCCGATGGCCCAAAGCTCTGTGACGCCAAGATGACATAAAAGCGCTGGGCTTTGACGATAGGGCAGGCTGGAGGATGTGACCCTCTCTGAGGGGATCGCAGGGCCTAATCAGGGTCTGCGAGGATCCAAAATCTGGGGGGATCCCAAAAAAGCGGAGCGCGTGCCGCGCATTGTTTTTATCTCGCCTCTGGCGTGCCGCCAACCGGCTCGGGGTGGTTATGGGCGGCAGGCGTAAGGCAAGGCTGAGATCAGGCTTTGGCTTGAGGGTAGACCAGCCCGCCCGAGGCCACGAGTTTGGCGGCATCTTCGGGCAGCATCTCAAGCGGGATCACGTCTTTCTTGGGCACAAAGATCACAAAGCCCGAGGTGAAGGGAGTCAGGCCGATGAAAACCGCGATGACATCTGCCCCCAGTTTCGCTGCAATCTCACCCTTTGGGCGAGAAGAGACCAGCCCAACGATCCACACACCGGGCCTTGGAAACTCCACCAAACAGGCCTGGTCGAACGAAGCTTCGGATTTGTTGAAGACCGTCTCGGCCACTTGTTTGAGCGCCGAGTAAAGCGAACGCACCACCGGCATCCGGGCGACCAGCCGTTCCAGCCGCAGCAGAACTGTACGGCCAATCAGGCCCTTGGCGATCCAGCCCATCAAGGTTGTGAAGATCAAGAACACCACCACGCCAACACCGCGCAGCGGAAAGGCGTGGCCGGGGCCAAACAGGGATTGGGTCAAAGCTTGCGGGTGGTAGGCTTGCGGGATCAGCGGCAAGATCCAGCCATCAAGATAGCCGATCACGGCCCAGATAAGATAGGTGGTGAGCGCGATAGGCAAGATCACGACCAGCCCGGTCAGAAAACTGGCGCGCAGGCTGGCGAAAAGGCTTTTGCGGGCGGGGTCGGGCATCGCGGCTCCTGCTTGTGGGGTCGAGTTTAGCCTAGATGGGCGGGGGCCGAAAGGGCGGGGTTCAGAGTGTGGGCAGGCTTACCAAGGCGCGTGAAATGCCTGCCGCCAAGCGGGCGTTGTTCTTGACCAAGGCGATGTTGCAAATCAGCGAGCGGCCTTGGGTCAACTCGAACATCCGTTGCAGCAGGAAGGGCGTCACGGCTTTGGCGGAAATGCCGTGTGCTGCGGCTTCTCCCAAGGCTTGTTCGATAAAGGGGTCGATGTCTGCGCGGGGGATTTCGGCATCTTGGGGGATCGGGTTGGCGATAAACTGGCCGCCCGCGATACCGAGTTTGGCGCGCAATATGTGGCTGGCTGCAATTTGGGTGGCACTGTCCATGCGCAGAGGCGCTTTAAGGCCAGAGGAGCGCGACCAGAAGGCGGGGAAATCGTCTTGGCCATAGGCAATGACGGGAACGCCGTAGGTTTCCAGCACTTCAAGGGTTTTGGGCAAGTCTAGAATGGCTTTTGCCCCGGCCCCCACCACCGTGACGGGGGTTAGGCTGAATTCGGCCAGATCGGCAGAGATGTCAAAACTGACATCCGCCCCGCGATGCACCCCGCCGATGCCGCCGGTGGCAAAGACGCTGATGCCTGCCAGATGGGCGCAGATCATGGTACCTGCAACCGTTGTGGCCCCGGTGCGGCCCAAGGCCAAGCACACGGCAAGATCAGCACGCGAGACTTTCATCACATCACGGGCTTGGCCCAAGCTTTGCAATTCCTCAAAGGTCAGGCCGATATGGATGCGGCCTGCCATCAGCGCCAAGGTGGCAGGCACGGCCCCTGCGGCGCGGATCTCGGCTTCCACCTCGCGGGCGGTTTGCACGTTTTGCGGCCAAGGCATGCCGTGGGTGATGATGGTGGATTCCAGCGCCACGATGGGTTGGCCTGCGGCGCGGGCCTTGGCCACTTCGGGCGAGAAGGTCAAGATATTGGACAGGGTCATGAGCCCACCTCTTTTGAAATGAAATCTGCAGCGGCGCGAAGGGCGGTGTTCAGCGCGGTTGCTCGATCCGCTCCGCGCCGTTCTGCCACGATATGGGCCGCCATAAATGTATCCCCCGCACCCGTGACGCGGTGGACCATGACTTGGGGCGGGGTGGCTGTCATAACCTCTTGGCCCGCACGACCCTCGGCACAGGGTTTTGCGCCGTCGGTGACCAAAACACGCCCCGCGCCGCGCATCAAAAGCGCATGGGCTGCTTGGGTGGCCGTTGCGGCTGTCGTGTCACCGGACAGGATGCGCGCTTCGTCCAGATTGGCGTAAAGCGTGGCACCAGGGTGGCGCAGCAAGGGCGACAGACGATCAGCCTTGCCCGGAGAGGCGGGGGCCAGCCGCAGATCGGCGCGGACAAACTGGGGAGAGGTGGCAATCTCGGCCAAAAGGCTTGCGGTCAGGTTGCCATCAAGGGCGATCATGCCAGACCAAGGGGTTTCTTTAGATCCCAAAGTGCCATCGCTTAAGGGGCGCAAGATCTTGGGCCCGGCGGCTTCCAGCGAATGGGCATCCGCAATGGCGGCGATCAGGCCTTGGTTCGCCTCAATCGCCATATAGACATCGGTGGGCAGATCGTCAGAGCGGTAGACATTCTGTGTAACAAGCCCCAGCCGATTGCAGGCGGCGATCAGATCATCGCCTGCGGCGTCGCGGCCAATGGCGGTTAAGAGTGCCGGTTTCAACCCAAGTTTGGCCAAGGTGACGGCAATGGTCAAGGCCACCCCGCCGGGCACGCGGGTGATGCGGCCGGGCACATCACCGCCCAAGGCCAAGGGCACATGGGTGCGGCCGATGATGTCCCACAGGACGGAACCGATGCAGAGGATATCAGGTGTCATGGGAGCATCATCGCGGGTTTTGGGGGCGGGGCGCAAGGGGAAGCGGTGCAGCCGCCGGCGGGGATATTTGGGCAAGTCTGAAAGTTGGGGGCGGTTCGAAAGAACGGGGCGGGGCTTGTGCTG
>CAXNKP010000033.1:0-10919 GCA_964202815.1 Stagnihabitans sp.
GGCAATAAATTCGCCCTTATCCACATCCAGATTGAAGTCGATGACCGCGGGCGTGCCATTGTCATAAACCTTACCGATATGGGAAAGCTGAAGGTCGTAGGCCACAGGTCTTATCCTTGCAACAGGGGGTCCGGTCGGGGCGTAGGCCCCGACCGGTATTTTGTAAGCTTAGGCCGACAGGAATTCGTCCCACTTGGCCATCAACAGGTCATATTCATCGGGCCACTGGTGCCAGTAAGCGACGTTCGCCGCACGGTTCGCCAAGGAGCCGCCATCGCGCAGATCGCCTTCCTTGATGCCGCGCTCTTCCGCGCCAACCCACGGTGCACCTTCGTACCAGAAGGCGTACTTCTCAGGCGCCATGATGCCTTTGACCTTGTCGTTGGGCGAATAGTAGCCCTGCTCCGACACAGCCACAGCCGGGCCGCCCGACAGCCAGTAATCGGCATAAGCCGTCACAGCATCAAGGTTGGGCGAGGATTTCAGCGCCGAAACGCCGATCGACCAGCCGCGATAGCCGCTCTTCATCGTGGCGTAAGAGCACTGAACGCCCTGTGCCTTCACAGCCATAACAGCCGGCTGCCAAGCGTCAGCCAGAATCATCTCGCCCGAAGCCATCAGGTTAACCAATTCACCAAAGTCACCCCAAAGGGCGCGGAACTGGCCTTCTTTCTTCTTGGAGATCAAGAACTTGGCTGCTTCTTCGATCGAAGCCGCATCCGGATTGCCCGGGTTCTTCACTTCCAGCAGACCGAGTTCGTTCATGGCCAGCACGGCCTGACCGAAGGCGATCAGCGGGTCAACGTTCAGGCCGGTCTTACCCTTGAACTTGGGGTCAAACAGCGCGGACCACATCGACGCTTCTTCCGCCGAAACGAGGTCAGGGCGGTAGCCGATAGAGTCAAAGTTATAAACGGTCGGGACCATATTAAGGGCGGTCATCGACTCGTCGGTGTAGATCTGGCCGACGATCTGTGCCTTGGCATCCCACTTCGGGTCAGCCTTCAGGAAGCTTTCGCCCACGCCAGTCCAGTTCGTCAGCGCCGAGGTGGCGATGGGCGAGACAAGACCGGTCTGGGTGATCGAGGGCAGACGCTCGCCGATGGTTTCCCAGCAGTCGTAAGCCGTCGAGCCCGACAGCAGTTCGGTTTGCGTGTTGGGGAAAATATCGGCTTTGCCCGACACGGCCTTAACGCCCGAGGCGGCTTGGAATTCTGCCAGGATACGATCCTGCACGGTCACCGACAGACCGACAGTGCGCAGTTCTTGGCTGGCAAGGTCGGCGGCGAAGGCTTGTTGCGCACCCAGGAAGGGCAAGCCGCCTGCCGCCAGTGCAACGCCGGCGGTCCCTTTCAGGAACCCACGGCGGGATAGTGAACTGTGTTTCATTTCAGTATCTCCGAGTTGATTGTTCGTTTCTTCATACTGGCCGGGTTAATAGCGCCCAACCAGCAAACCTCCGTCGACCACTACCACTTGACCCGTCATGTAGCGGGCCGCGTTGGAAGCGAGGAACAGGGCGACATCGGCAATTTCTTCTGGTTGACCGATGCGACCCATGGGGATGAACTCCCCCGCCTTCTCGGCAGCTTCCGGGCCGAGGGAATGTTCCTTCGACAAAAGCTGCGCCGTCCGGATGTAGCCCGGCGCAATGCCGTTCACCCGGATTCCGTCTTTGGCCAATTCCACCGCAAGGCCGCGCACAAGGCCCACCACGCCAGATTTTGCCGCTGAATAATGCACATGTTCGTCCCAGCCATAGGCCACGCCCATGATCGACGACAAGGCCACGATCGCCCCCTTCTTGCGCTGCTTCATCCCCGCCAAAGCAGGGCGCACAACACGGAAAATACCCTTGAGATCAATATCAAAGGTGTGATCCCACTTGGCATCGGTCATCTGATCCAAGGGCACGCGGTGGGCAATACCTGCATTGGCCACGATCACATCTATTCCGCCATGCTTGGCCTCTACCGCCGCCGCCACCGCATCGGCGGCTTCGGTCGAGCGGACGTCGAGCATATGAAACTCTGCCGTGCCACCCTCGGCCACGATCTCGGCTACGACAGAAGCACCTTCCGCCGCCAAGACATCGGTTGCTACGACATGAAAGCCCGCCTTGGCGAAAGCCTTGGCCGTAGCCCGACCGATGCCTATTCCTGCGCCCGTTATCAAAACGACATCACTCATAGCATCACATCTCCGGAATTCGGGCCAAGGGTTTGGCCGACAAACAATGAGGCTTGTGGCGAACAAAGAAAGGCAACGGTATTGGCGACTTCTTCAGGCTCGCCAAAGCGGCCCAAGGGCAATTCAGCCGCTTTCGCACGTTGCCAATCTTCCGACAGGCTGCGCACCAAGGGCGTGTTGATCGGGCCGGGTGCCACGGCATTCACGCGCACACCTTGGGCCGAAACTTCGCGGGCCAAGGCTTTGGTCAGTCCGATAATCCCCGCCTTGGCAGCCGAATAATGCACAAGTTCGTTGCCGCCGATCTGGCCCAGTTGCGAGGCGATGTTCACAATCACCCCCGATCCGCGCGCCAGCATTCCCCTCAGCACCGCTTGGGTGCACAGGAACGTGCCGCGCAGATGCACGGCGATCATCCTGTCAAAATCGCCCACGCTCAGGTCGATGAACCGGCCCTGATGCACATGGCCCGCGCAGTTGACCAAATGGGTCACATGGCCAAAGGCCGCTTCTGCCGCAGCGACGATAGCGGCCACATCACCCTCGTCGGATACGTCGCCGCCAATCGCTACTGCCTTTGCACCGATTTGCGCGGCAGTGGCCTGCGCCGCCTGCAAGCGGAAATCGTTAACCAGCACGTTGTAGCCATCCCCCGCCAAACGCTGAGCAATCGCCTGCCCAATGCCCGACCCGGCGCCTGTGACGATCGCGGTCATCATGGTCATGCAATCTCCTCTTGCATGGCCAGTTTGCGGGCACGGCGCACCGACAGGCCCATCAATATCCCGTAAACCGACAACAGCGCGAAAGAGAACAGCGTGGTCAACACGCCAAAGGCGAAGATATTGGGGTGAATTTCCACCGAGAAGGTGCCGTAGATGGCCAAGGGCAAGGTTTGGTCTTCGGTCCCGCCAGCGGCGAAAAGCGATCGGGGGAATTCATCGAAGCTTAAGGTAAAGGCAAACAGCATGGCTGACAGCACGCCCGGGAAAATCAGCGGAAAGGTGACCTTGCGGAAGGTTTTCCATGGGCTGACGCCAAGCGACCATGCAGCCTCTTCGACGGAACTGTCAAAGCGGTTCAAAATCGCCAGCATCACCAAAAAGGCAAAGGGGAAGGTATAGGCCACATGGGTGGCAAAGGCCGTGGTGTACCAATGGCGCGTGATCTCAAACACGTTGTTGGCCAACAGCGATGTGCCAAGCCCTGTCAACACTCCCGGCACCATCATGCCCAGCACGATCAGATAGAACACAAAGCCCGACCCGCGGAATTTGCGCCGGAACGCCTGCGCCGACATCACGCCCAAAACCGTCGATGTCACCATCGTCATAAAGGCCAAGATAAGCGAGCGTACCAACGCCTCGCCCACCGGCAAGGGCGCAATGCGCGATGGCGGGGTCAGGCCGAAGATTTGCCGATACCAATAGGTTGACCATTCCGTGATCGGGAACTGCGGCCCGCCATCCGGCCCCTGCTGGAACGACAAGATCCCCAGCACAAAGAAGGGCCCGTACAGAAACAAGATAAACGCCACCACATAGACGGCCAGCATGGGTTTAAGAACGCGGCTTTCCATGCGTTAAAGCTCCTGCTTCAGGTCAACGATCCGCAGGAAGGCGGCGATGACCATGCCCATGAACACTGTCAGGATCACCCCCGTGACAGAAGCCATGGCCCATTTCAGCGACCCTACTTGGGTGACGATGATGTTGCCCAGCAAGTTAACCTTGCGCCCCGATAAAGCGCCGGATGTGGCAAATTCGCCCAAACCCATGACGCTGACAAAGATCGCCCCCACCACCACGCCGGGCAGGCTAAGCGGGAAGATGATCTTCCAGAAGATCCGCCCAAACCCTGCACCCAGATC
The DNA here is from genome assembly GCA_964202815.1 of Stagnihabitans sp. GTDB lineage: Bacteria > Pseudomonadota > Alphaproteobacteria > Rhodobacterales > Rhodobacteraceae > Stagnihabitans. The sequence continues at coordinate 4,061 of CAXNKP010000033.1, forward strand.
GCGGGCGGCTTCGATGATGTTGCGATCAATCCGGCCGAGCATAAACGCAATCGGGCCCACCATAAACACGCAGTAAATCTGGGTCATTCCGATGATCACAGACAGTTCGGTGAAGAGCAAAACCTCGATCGGTTGACTGATTATGTGCAGTTTAAGCAAGATGATGTTGATAGCGCCTTCCTTGCCCAGCATCGGCCGCCACGCCAGAACGCGGATCAGAAAGGATGTCCAAAAAGGAATAACGCAAACAACCAGCAAAACCGTGGACAGGGTTTTTGATTTGACAAAAAGCCCCACAAACAAAGCCGTCGGATACCCGATGATAAAGGTCGTGGCCAAAACGATCAACCATATACGCACCGTGGTCCACAAAGCGCCGGTATAGGTGTCCGAAGAAAAGAACTGCTTCCAACTGGCCAGCGTAGGGGTGGAAGAGATGTTGAACGTCGTCTGCGTCCAGAAGGACACATAGCAGATCATCGCGATCGGCACGACCATGAACAAAGCCATCCAGACGATCCCCGGAAGGATCAGCCAACTTGGCCCTTGACGCTTGGCTGCGACAGTTGCGTCAGACATCACTTGCCCTCCCGGCCGAAAACGATGGCCTGCTCTGGGGCCCATGTCAGCAGATAGTCTTGCCGGGGTTCAAAGGTTTCAGGCGCGCCAAGGCTTAGGTGGTGTTCCACCTCGACCACTTTGCCATCGGCGGTTTCGAAGAAATTCATCACGGAGGAGCCAAGATATTCATTCGCAATATAGGTGGCCTTCAGCCCAGGCCCCGTGGCAGATGCCGACAAGGGCGATACGCGAAGCCGGTCGTAGCGAATGGCATAAACGTCGCGCGGCGCGCGGGTCACTTTGGCAGCGACCACCGAGCCGAAAGCACCCGTGAACGTGCCACCTGACAGGGTACCTTCAAACATATTGAACCTGTTCAGGAAATGCGCCACATCGGGGCTTGCGGGCGTGGAATAGACGTCATCAGGCGCGCCGCGCTGAATAATCCGACCCCGATCCAGCACCACAACGCTGTCCCCCATGGCCAAAGCCTCGGTTTCGCTGCCCGTCACGTGCAAAAAGGTCACGCCCATTCTTTCACGGATCGCGCGCAATTCATTGCGCATCCGGCCACGCAGGTTGGCGTCCAAAGCGCCCAAAGGCTCATCCAGCAACACCAGTTTCGGCTGCATCACCAAGGTGCGCGCCAAAGCCACCCGCTGGCGCTGCCCGCCTGAGATTTGATCGACGCCGCGATCCTCCATCCCGGTCAGACCGACCATGTCGATGATCGTTTGAGTGCGATGTGCTGTTTCTTCCGACGACACAAGGACCGCGCCATTGGCCATGCCGAAGGCGATATTCTGGCGCACTGTTAGATGCGGAAAAAGGGCGAAGTTCTGAAACACAAAGCCTATGCCGCGTTCGTGCGCGGGCAGGTTGGTGATGTCACGGCCTTGAAAGAAAACACGGCCGCTATCTGGCACCTCAAACCCTGCGATGACACGCAACAAGGTGGTCTTGCCAGAGCCCGACGGCCCCAGCAATGACAGGTATTCATTCACCCCTGCCTCAAGCGTGACAGAATCGAGAGCTTTCACGCCCCCGTAGCTTTTCGTCACGCCGTCAATCCGAAAGATAGCCGTTTGCGTTGTCATTCGTCCTTCAGCGGTGATGTGGCAGTGCCACATTCCGCCCCCTACTTCTTGTCGATCATTATCAATCCACGCCTCATGCACGGGGCGGCGATGAGTTGCAAACTGTACTTCGTATAACATAGCGGTTTTCATCACGTGTCAATCGACCATTTGTTGCTGTACTGCCATAGTTTTGCGCAATAAGTGCTTCAAAGATTGAAAATTCAAGCCTTATGCAAACTCTCATGATCATATCAAAATAGCTTTTGCATCCAATGTTCTTTTTATTGTGGCGCTAAGTATGGCGCGAAGCCGACGGTTTCGCTGATCACAGCCACAATTTTCATCCGGGCCAGGTTCTTGGCCGCCATGATATGCAAATGGTCGCGAAGGTATTCTGCTGCAGAATCAATGGGATGCCTGACAATCAGATCAAAGAGGGTGCGATATTGATCCAAAGCTATCTCATCCTCGGGCAAGCCAAGGCCCGTCAACGCGCGGTTGACCGATGTCAGAAGCATCTGATTGGTCTGGATCATCTCGACCAAGGCTGTGTTTGGTGCCTTCGCGATGCAATACGTCATCAGCGCGGCCTCTAGGCCTTCGGGCTTGAGCGTTGGATCGGTTCCGATTCGGTTGCGAAAGGCTTCGATCTGGCTGTAGTGGATATGCGGGGCAGCCAAGCGCAAGGCGGCGGGTTCGACGATGGCGCGCACCTCGAACTTCTCGCGCAGGGTCCGCGCCGTCAAGGGCCCGGCGATCCAATGCGAACTGGCGTTCTTGGCGATCAACCCGCGTTCTTGCAAACGCGAGAGAACATCGCGCACAACGGTACGGCTGACGCCCAGATAGTCAGCCAATTCGGTTTCCACGATGCGAAATTCGCCAAAGACTTGGCAGAGCGCGACCTCTTCTTCGACCTCGTCATAAAAGTGCTTCCATGTGCCGCGCGTTTGCAGCGCATCATCCACCTGTTGCGGGATTTTCAGGTCAAAGGCCCCGACATCGCACCGAAGCGGTGCGATGTCTTCGTTTGGTGGCCCGACAAGATAGCCGCGCCCGACAAAGCGGTGCACCAAACCTTCCATAGACAAGGTGCGCAGAGCCGCCTGAACCGGAATCCGGCTGCTTTGCATCAAGGCAGCGATTGGTCCCTCAAGCAGAACAAGGCCCAAGGGCAACTGGCCGGACTGGATGTTGCTGCGCAACACCTGAGTGATCAGTTCATAGCGCGGTTCTTGCGCCAAAGGATTGCTGGAGCGCGGGTTCATTTCTGCCCCTCATTCACCCGGCGGATGAAGCGGTCCCAAGACCGCGCAGCGTAGTTATACTCCTCCATCACGGTGTTCCACAAAGCGATGCGGTTGGCGCGGTCTTGATAGGTGCCTCCGGCGCGCCTTGCGCCGGCTTTGACGGCCACGGCGCCCGAAGGCCCGAACAAATCACGGGCAGCAGGCGCGCCTTCGTACCAATAGGCCCATTCTTCGGGGGCCAATGCCGCCTTGGTTCGTTCGGGGGCTGACATGTAATAGCCTTGCCGCGCCATCACGGCACCGGCATAGCCATCCAGCCACCAATTCAGATATTCATAACCCATATCCAATTGCGCCCCAGCCAAATGGCGCGACAGGCTGGCCCCGCCATGCCACGCGCGGTAGCCCTCTATCGGTGCGGATTCCACAAAAACCTCGGCCATTTGGCCCAAGTGGCCATAGACTGGCGACCACATGCTTTGGGCCGAAACGCGGTCTTGCAGCAGCAATTCAGCCGCTTCTTCGCCCGTGCGCCAACTGGCGCAGAAATAGCCCTGCCGTCGCCGGTTTTCCAACAAGGTCATCAGGCCGTCGATTTCAGCAATGGTCATGTTGCCAATATCAGTGAACTGCACCTCTCCGGCGGCTTCGGCCGCTAAGGCCGCATCAAAGAACCCAATCGCAGGTTCGTCAACCAAGGCGATGCGCCCCTTAGCACGGCGATCCAAAAGCCATGCCCAAGAGGGGCGCTTGATCTCGCCATTGCCAAACACCCGCGTGTCAAAGCCGAAACTGTCCCTATTGTGTACTGTGGGTAGCATCGAGATGTAGCGCCCCTGTTTGGGCCCCAAAAAACCGCCGGGTTGCACATAAAGCTTGCGCACTGGCGCATCGCCATGCCCGCGCCACGCATATTTGCTGATGCCGCCCTCTTTGGACAGATCAGTGATCTTGTCCCAATCGGCGATGCGTTGGGTGTCGATGGGCTGCAAAGCGCCCCAAAACCAGACAATATCCAGATTGTGGAAACATTGTTCATAAATATCATAGCCTTCAGGCTGCATCGCTGCCTGTCTTTGACAGGTTATGAAATCCATAAGCTCGTAATCGACATCAAAGCCCAAGTCCGCCTGCGCCCGTTCACGCACCTCTTTCAACAACGTGATCGAGGTGCCGCGCACCCTTAGCCTGCGCCGGGGCAGATGGGGCGGGGCGGCTAGGATTGGGGTTGTGGTAGGGTCGGCATAGGGGGCAAGCGCCAAGGGAACCTCTTTGCCCGCTGAGGGCAGGATGAATGTGGCGGGGTTTAACCCCGCCATATCCTATCATGCCAAGGCTTTTGCGATAGCCTCTAACGTCTTGCGTCGGTCGGCGCGGGCCGTGAGGGCCTGTTCCATCGTGATTTTGACAAACTTTGTCGGTGTGTGGGGCTGCAACTGGCCGATCCGGTCCATATCGGCTGACACCACGGTGCCAATCATCATATACCCGCCGCCAGACACCGCATCGCGGTGCAGAACAATCGGTTCAGTGCCCGAAGGGACCTGAACCGAGCCATAGGGATAGCAGGCATCTACGATATTCGACGGGTCAGACCCCGCACCAAAGGGCGGCGTGCGCGGCACGAAATCCAACGGGCGGCCCGCCTTGAAGCGGTAGCCGATCCTGTCAGCCTCGGGGGCCACTTTCCAAGTGTCTTCGAAGAAGTTCTTACCCGCCTGTTCAGAGATGCGGTGCCAATACAGCCCCGGCAGCATCCGCAATTCGGCAGGCGCACCGGGGCCACGGCGCAACGCCTCGGCCACGCTGCGGCCTTCGGCGACAATCACGCCTTGACCCACTGGCAGCACATCGCCTGCGGCCAGTTTGCGCCCTTCAAACCCGCCCAAAGCCCCCAAAGTATAGGTCGAGCGTGATCCCAGCACCACGGGCACATCAATGCCGCCCGACACCGCAATATACCCCCGCGCGCCCTTTTTCAGAAAGCCAAAGGACAAAACCTGCCCCTTTTTGACCTTGAAAGCGGTCCAGCAGGGCTGTTCTTGCCCGTCAACTTTGGGCGGCAGATCAGCACCTGTAACGGCAACCATCGCGTCATGGGTGAACTCCAACTCTGGCCCCATGAACACGGCTTCCAGCACCGCAGCGCCTGCGTCATTGCCCACCAGCAGATTGGCGGCAGCCAAAGACAGCGTATCCATCCCGCCCGAAGTGGGAATGCCGATGTGGTAATATCCCGGACGTCCAAGGTCTTGCACCGTGGTGGACAGGCCGGGTTTAAGGACATTAATGGCCATTGAGAGCCTCCATCACGCGGGCATTGGTGCCGTCGATGTCTTTGGAGAATTCCTCCAAGCTAAAGGTCACCGGCGCAATGCGTGGTTGCCAGCGACCGGCGTCAACCTCGGCTACGGTGTGGTCGTATTCTTCGCGTCCAATCGGCTTCCACTTCACAATGTCACCGGGTTTGAACAGGCACATAAAGTCGCGCAGATAGGTAGTGGTTTGGTTGGGGTCATAGATCGGCATGGGCGTGATGCCGAACATCTGATACCCACCAGCCCCACGCACCGAATAGATGCAGGCAAAGCAGCCGCCGTGGCCGACAGTCAGGCGCGGTGTATCGGTGCGCGGGCGCAGGTATTTGGGCGATTGAATTTGGCGATCACGGTCGACCATCTGGTACAAGAAGGGCAACCCCGCCACAAACCCCACCATCGACACAAACCACGGCGCGCCGGAATGGGCTTTGATAAAGCCGTCAATCCCATCAAGATTGTTGATCCGCGCCGTATATTCGATATCGGTCGAGGTCGGGTCTTGATGGCGTTCACGAAAGCGCTGGCCGGTTTCATGTGTCCACGGGTCGTTGTAATAGACCGGCACTTCGATGATGCGGGTGTTAAGCGTCGAAGGCGCCGATTTGGCCACAGCCTCTAGCGCCTTTAACTGCCGCATCATGTCATCGGGTGCGATGATATCGGGGTTAAACCGCACTTGGAACGAGGCATTGGCGGGGCAAATCTCGGTCACGCCCTTGATATTGGCATTGCGCAGGGCCGTGGTGATCGACATGCCCTTAAAGAACGCCTCCAGCGACATTTCCTCGCTGCATTCCACAAAGATATGCTCGTCACCGCCGAAGGTGTATCTGGTTGTCATGGGGTTTTGATCTCCTCACCCAGTCTGTCTGCGTTCTGGTCCAGCCATGGTTCCAGCCAGCGGGTGTGGAACTGTCCGGCTTGCACGTCTGCATCGCGCGCAAGGGCTTGATGCAAAGGTTTGGTTGTGGGCAAACCGCCCACCTCTAGCTCGCCCAAGGCGCGGGCCATGCGGGCGATTGCCTGCGCGCGGGTTTCATCCCACACGATCAACTTGCCCAAGAGTGAGTCGTAAAACGGCGGCACAGTGTAGCCTTGATACAGCAGCGTATCAAACCGCACCCCAGGCCCCCCTGGAACCTTAAGCGTCGAGATCGTACCCGGCCCGGGTTTAAAGCCCCGCGCGGGGTCTTCGGCGCAAATCCGCACCTCGATCGCGTGGCCGTTCAGGCGCACATCGGATTGTTTATAGCGCAAAGGCTGGCCGCCCGCGATGCGCAACATTTCGCGCACAAGGTCGATGCCAGTGATCATTTCGGTCACCGGATGTTCCACCTGAATGCGGGTGTTCATCTCGATAAAGTAGAATTCGCCCGAGGCGTCGTCATACAGATATTCCAACGTGCCCGCGCCGCGATAGTGCACTGCTTTGGCCAAAGCCACCGCTGAGGCGCAAAGTTGTTCGCGCATCGCTTGCGGCAAAGCGGCAGAGGGTGCTTCCTCCCACACCTTTTGACGGCGGCGTTGCAAGGAACATTCGCGTTCAAAGCAATGGATCACATCGGTGCCGTCACCTAGGATCTGCACCTCGATATGGCGGGCGCGTTCGATGACTTTTTCCATATACAGGCCGCCGTCGCCGAAGGCG
>CAXNKP010000034.1:0-10914 GCA_964202815.1 Stagnihabitans sp.
ACCTCGCCCGGGCCGGGTGCGGGGGGCGTGACATCAGCCAGCGCCAGAACCTCGGGCCCACCTTTGCCGTTAACATGCAGGACAAGTGCCATCGGTTCACCCTGTCAGAATGCCTGCGCGAGCGTATATTGCCTGCGCAAAGGTTCAGCCTTGCCAGCCATAGATTTCCCGCGCGCGCTCTGGCGTCAGAAGTCCGTTCTTGATGTCCATCGCGACCAGTGCAGGGTCGCGGTCCCGTGGCTCACCAAACCCGCCGCCGTTGCCGGTGATGACGCGGATAACGTCGTCGGGCTGTGTCGGCAGGCCCGAGACGAAGGCGTATCGCTTCGGCTCGCCGGTGATTGGCCGGAACTCCACGATGTTGCCTGACCCTTCACGACCACCCTCCATCGCCCAGGCCGGATATTTCGACCTTGTGTAGCCGGCTGTGAGGTAACCGTTCTCGGCCCGGACGCGGTAATCCATGATGATGCCGCGTCCGCCAGTCCACTGCCCTTCCCCGCCCGGTCCTGTGTTCAGCGTCATCTGATCAACCCAAACACCGTTCCTGGCTTCGTTGATTTCGGCCGGGCAGTTATAGGTTTCGCCGTGAAAGCCGCAGAACATTGCAGAATTACCGTCCGCACCGTTGCGCGCGCCCCAGCCGCCAATCTGCGGCTCGATGATCGTGTACTGCCTCCCTGTGTCGGGATGGGTGCCGCCGATGAACGTGCCGCAGACGGATGCAAAATGGCCAGAGGCAAGGCGTTCGGGGATATGCGGCGCAAGGCAGCGCCACATCAGGTCATAGACACGCAACTCGATCTCGTAATAGAACCCGATCGGCCCCGGTTCCCTGACGTGAAACACGCTGCCTTCGCGAGTCAACAGTCGGATCGGGCGGAAAGACCCTTCATTGGCGGGGGAATAGGGGTCGGTCAGCGATTTGAACAACATCTGCGCGCTGACCATGACGCCGTCGCGGGTGGTGTTGACCGGGCCTTTCGCTTGGTCGGGGTTGTCGCGCAGGTCGACCTCAAAGGCGTCGTCGGTGATGGTGATCTTGACGTTGTAGATCGTGCCGTCGTCCTGTTCTTCGGACAGTTCGAACGTCCCTTTTGGCAGCCCCGCCATCGCCTTGCGACTGACGCTTTCACCATAGTCCATGAAGCCCGTCATCGCGCGCTGGAACGTCGCCACGCCATATTTGCGCGCCATCTCCTCCAACCGCTTCGCGCCAATCCGGACCGAGGCGATGGCCGCCCAGACATCGCCCTCAAGCACGTCAGGCATGCGGGAATTGACCTTGATGATGTCGAAGACCGGCGCAATCGGGGTGCCCTGATCGATGATCTTGATTGCGGGCAGGCGCAGGCCCTCTTGCCAGATTTCGGTCGCGTCGCCGGTCAAGCTGCCCGGCGCCATGCCGCCCACGTCAGAATTATGGGCGATGTTGGCGGTCCAGGCGATCAGTGTGCCATCGACGAAGACCGGCATGGCGACGATGATGTCGTTGAGGTGCGTGACGCCCCCATAATAAGGGTCGTTCGTGGCAAAGACGTCTCCAGGGCGGATGTCCTCGGGCTTCTGTCGCGCGATGATGACCTTTGTGCTCTTGTCCAGCACGCCCACAAAGGCGGGGATCCCTGCGCCGGAACAGGCGAGTTCGCCCTGCTGGTCAAGGATGCCGGTGCCCATGTCCAGCACCTCATAGATGATGGAGGACATGGCGGTTTTCTTCATCGCGGCAAACATCTCGTCGGCGGCGGCTTGCAGGGAGTTCTGGATGATTTCCTGCGTGATCGGATCGTTTTCCATTGTTCCCCCTACAGCGTGATGTGGATGTTGCCGAAGCCGTCCACCCGGGCGTGGTTGCCGGGATGCAGAACCACGGTTGCGCCGGGATCTTCCACCACAGCCGGGCCAAAGAATTCCATCCCCGCACTCAGCTTGGTGCCGTCGTAGATCGTGGCTTCATGCGTGCCTTCCAGCGCATAGTCCACCGCGCGCTGGCCTTTGACCGCGCCGGTGGCATCCGGCGGGCCTTCAGAGGCGGCGGTCATGGTCAGCTTGCCGACCTCGGCCGTCGCCACGACATGCAGGCCCACCATCTCGACCGGAGCGGACAGTCGGTAGGTGTATTCCTTCTCGTAAGCTGCGTGGAACTCGGAGGCGATCTGGGTCAGGGCTTCGTCTGTTACCGGGCCAGCCAATGGCACTTCAACCGTATGTTCCTGATTTTGATAGCGAAACTTGCCGTATCTTTGAAGTTTCACCCTTTCCTCCGCGATGCCTTCGCCCAGGAACTGAGACCGGGCCTGTGCCTCCGACGCGGCAAAGGCGGCTTCGATCCCGTCGCCTGCGCCTGCGCCCAGCGACGCCAGACGGGTGACAAAGTAATCCCGCCGCAGGTCTGACATCATCATCCCCCAGGCGCTGAACACTGACGCACCATAGGGGATGACCACGCGCGGGCAGCCCAGGTCCTGCGCTAACGCAACCGCATGCATGCCACCGCCGCCGCCAAAGGCTACAAGGGTGAAGTCGCGCGGATCATGGCCACGGTTCAGCGACACCAGTTTCAGAGCGTTGACCATGTTGTTGTTGGCGATGCGGATGATGCCGCGTGCGGCCTCTTCGGGCGTCGTGCCCAGTTTGGCACCCAGCGCGGTGATCGCCGTGCCCGCAGCGCGCATGTCGGCCACGATGTCGCCGCCGCAGAAGTAGTCGCGGTTGATCCGGCCAAGCCAGAGGTTGGCGTCTGTCGTCGTCGCCTGCGTGCCGCCCCGCCCATAGGCCGCCGGGCCGGGGACGGCACCTGCGGATTGCGGCCCAACATGCAGCTTGCCGAAATCATCGACCCAGGCGATCGAGCCGCCGCCGTTGCCGATCTCGACCAGATCGACCACTGGCACCATGATCGGATACCCCGCCGACTTGCGGTCGCGCTCGATCCAGTAGTCGGTCATGATGCGGACCTGACCATTCTCGATCAGGCTGCACTTGGCGGTGGTGCCGCCGATATCCAGCGCGAGCACATTCGGCAATCCGATCAGCCGCCCGAGTTCTGCGGCGCCCCAAAAGCCCGAGGCTGGTCCGGATTCCACCATGGTGATCGGGACGCGGGCAGTGGCGTCGAGCGAATCCACACCGCAGTTCGATTGCATGATGTAGGGGGTGTTCTTCAGCCCCTTGCCCTTCAGTCCGGCATCCAGACGACGCAAATAACGTTCAGCCGCGGGCTGCACATACGCGGACAGAACGGCAGTGTTGGTCCGCTCGTACTCGCGCCATTCCCGCGCGATCTGATGAGCGGCAACGCAGGCCACGCCGGGCCACAGGCGGCGCAGTTCGGCCAAAGCCGCCTCTTCATGCGCGGGGTTGGCATAGGCGTGCAGCAGGCTGATGGCGACAGCCTCCACCCCCTCGGCCTGAAAATCTGCCACGATGCCGGGCAGGTCAGTCAGGTCCAGCGGTGTCACCTCGACCCCGCGATAGGTCATCCGCCCCGGCAGTTCGCGGCGCAAATGGCGCGGGACAAAGGGTTTGGGCTTTTCGTAGAACAGGTTGAAGAAATCCGGCCGGTTGCCCCGCGCGATTTCCAGCGTGTCGCGGAAACCGGTGGTGGTGATAAGGCCGACCTTCACCCCCTTGCGTTCGGTTAGGGCGTTGATAACCACGGTGGTTCCGTGGGCGAGAAAATCGATGTCCGCCGGATCGACGCCGCCCTTTTCCAGCACCGCCAGAACGCCTTGTTCAAAGTTCGGCGGCGTGGTGTCGGATTTTGCGGTGCGGATCGTGGTCCGCCCGTCGGGATGGGTTTCAAAGGCGACGAGGTCGGTAAAGGTGCCGCCCACATCGGTGGCTACACGCAGGGTCATCGGGTGGCTCCATAGGTCATAAGGCGGTGAAGAAGGTAGGCAGCGGCACCGGGCAGGCGCAACTTTTCGGCTTTTTCCAGACGGGCAGCGGTCCAATAGCCGGGGCCGTCAAGGCAGTTGATCGTGCCCATCACTTGTCCTGCAACGATAATCGGCAGGTTCATCACGCTTTCGCAGCCCAGCGACAGGATCAGCGGGTGATCGGGAAAGACTTCGGCGATCTTTTCAATGGAATTTGCGACAAAGGTCTGCTGGTTACGCACGACCACGTCAGACCAGTAGCTTTCGTTCAATGGCTTGCGCCCGGACACCGGATACACATCCGGCATGTTGGACCACAGCCGTTCCGCGCCCGAGTCTTCCACTGTCATCAGCGTGACAAGCTTTGCGCCGGTGACCTGTGCGGCAAGCCTCCCGAGGGCGTCCAATGCGGCCATCGGTTGGCCATCGCCTTGTTCAAGCGATTTTATAATGGTCATGATGAGGCTCCCAGCCGGTCGCGCATGGCTTTCTCCTGTTCGGTGATAACGGGGACTGCAGCGATCAGGGATCGCGTGTAAGGGTCTTGTGGAGAGGTGAAGAGCGCATCAGTCGCGCCCGCCTCGACGATGCGGCCATGGCGGAAGACCGCCACGCGGGTGGCGATGGCGCGGACGACGGCAAGGTCGTGGCTGATGAAAAGGTAGGTCAGGCCCCGGTTCAGCCGCAAGTCATGCAACAGACGCAGGACTTGCGCCTGCACCAGCACATCCAGCGCGCTTGTGGGTTCATCCAGTACGATCAGCCGTGGATCACAGGCCAGTGCGCGGGCGATCGCCACGCGCTGTCGCTGCCCGCCTGACAGCGCAGAAGGTGCGCGGGCTGCATAGTCGGGCGTCAGGCCGACATCGGCCAAAAGGGCGCTCACCTTGGCCGGGCGGGTGGCCGGATTTCCGATGCCGTGCACATCAAGCGCGAGCCTTAGCGACGCGCCGACCGACCGGCGCGGGTTCAAGGCCGACAGCGGGTTCTGCTGCACCAACTGGATCGCGCGGCGGTGGTCAATCGTGCGGCGAGCGGGCAACGGGGTGGCATCAAGCATCATCGTGCCGGCCGTGGGCGGCGTCAGGCCAAGAACCAGATTGGCCAAGGTGGACTTTCCCGATCCCGACTCGCCCACTACGGCCAGGCATTCGCCGGTCTGTACTGTCAGCGTCACATCGGTCAGGGCAGCGACATTGTGACGCCCCGTCACGTAGATCTTGGACAGGCCCTGAACGCTCAGCATCCCGGCACCCCATGCAGAACGACGGGGTCGAAAAAACGCGGATCACGCTCCACGATATCAGGCAACGCGCCACCGGTCAGGCGTGGCTGGGCTGCCATGAGCGCGCGGGTATAGGCGTGTCCCGGGGCCTCGAACACCGCTTGGGTCGGGCCGGCCTCCACGATGCGGCCGCGATAAATCACATAGGTGCGGTCGGCAAATTCCCTCACAACCCCAAGGTTGTGGCTGATGAACAGCACCGATGTGCCATGGTCGGCCACCAGCCGCGCCATCAGGTCCAGCGTCTGCGCCTGCACGGTCACGTCCAGTGCCGTGCCCGGTTCATCCGCCAGCAGCAGCGCGGGCCGGTTGGCCAGCGCCATGGCAATCATCACCCGCTGGTTCATCCCGCCCGAAAGCTGGAACGGATAGCTGTCCAAGACTCGGGCGGGTTCGGTAATCGCCACCTCCTGCAATAGGGCCGTCGCCCGTTCGCGCGCTTCGGCCAGCGTGATGCGTGGTGTGCGCCGCGCCAGCACCTCCCGGAACTGCGGGGCGATCTTGTAGACCGGGTTCAAAGACGAAGTCGGGTCCTGAAAGATCATGCTGATGTCGCGACCGCGCAGCGCTTCACGCTCGTGGCGGCTCAGACTGGCCAGATCGCGGCCATTGAACCGAACCTCCCCGCCGATCTGTGCGCCGGGCAAGTCCTGCAACAACCCCAGAACGATCCGTGCCGTCACTGATTTGCCCGAGCCGCTTTCGCCCACAAGCGCAACCCGCTCCCCCTTGGCGATGGACAGCGCGATGCCATGAAGTACATCCACAATTCCCGACCAGAGCCGGAACGACAGCGTCAGGTTGCGCACTTCCAGAAGGCTCATCGGTGTGCCCCCAGAATGTCGCGCAATCCGTCGCCGATCAGGTTGAAGCCGAAGACGGCGATCAGGATCGCCAATCCGGGGAACACGCTCAGCCACCAGGAATCCGGCAGGTACTTCGCCCCCTCCGCCACCATTGAGCCGAGGTCTGGCGTTGGCGGCTGCACGCCAAGGCCCAGAAACGACAGCGACGACACGATCAGAATAACAAAACCTGCGTCCAGCGTCATCTTGGTCACAATGGCGGGCACGCAGTTGGGCAGTATCTCGCGGAACATGATGTGCGCGCGGGTGGCGCCAATCACCTCGGCCGCCAGCACATAGCCTTCGGCCTTTTCCCCCCGCGTGATGTTGTAGACAAGGCGCGTATACCAGGGCCACCACATCGCTGTCACGGCCATCATGCCGTTGACGAGCGTAGGTGACAGCACCCCCATAATCGACATGGCCAGAACCAGCGGCGGGATCGACAGGAACACATCCGTTACCCGCATCAGCCCATATTCCCACCAGCCGCCCAGATAGCCCGCCATCACCCCCAGAACCACGCCCACAGGCACCGCTATGGCCAGCACGACCGCGCAAAGTATCAGCGAAATCCGGTAGGCATACAGGATGCGGCTGAACAGATCGCGTCCGACCAGATCGGTGCCCATCCAGTAGTCGCTCGACGGCGGTTTGTTGAAGTTCACGAAATCCACCACTGCGCCCCGGTGCACAGGAAAAGGCGCGAGCACATCGGCCAGTGCCGCTGCAAGCACCACCAGCGCCACCAGAACGAGGCCCGTCAGCGTCAGCGGATTGCCGGTCAGGATGGTCAGTGCCCGCCTCATCCCCGCGCCTCGGCATGGCGGATGCGCGGGTTCAGCCAAGTTGCCAAAAGATCGACAATAATGTTCACCAGAATGAACATCGCAGCAATGATCAGCACTGTGCCGACGATGGCGTTCAGGTCCTTGCGCAGGATCACGTTCACGCCATAGCGGCTGATCCCCGGCCAGCCGAACACTGCCTCGATCAGGAACGCATTGCCCAGCATCGCCGCGAAATCGAGCCCGATAATGGTCAGCGACGGGATCAGCGACGGCTTGAACGCCCATGCCCGCGCAATCCGCCCGCGGGAAAACCCGTAAGCCTGCGCCATCTCTATATAGGGCTTGTCGTAGGTCTCGATCATGTTGGCGCGCGTCAGTCGCGCCGCCTGCCCTATCCCCGACAAGGCCAGCGCCAGCGCGGGCAGAACCAGATGCCGACAGGTGTCCAAAAACGCCCGCCAGTCGCCCGCCAAAAGCGCATCCACTGTCAGAAACCCGGTGACGCGCACAAGGTCGATGTCGTCAGACAGCCGCCCTGCGATCGGCAGCCACTGCAGCCCATAGGCAAAGATCAGCATCAGCACCACCGCCCAGACAAATCCAGGGGCAGACACTGTCAGCAGCGACACGACGCGCACCAGATGATCCGGCCAGCGTCCCCGATGGCGCGCGGCAAGGATCCCCAAAGGCAGCCCGATGCCCACCATCAGCACGCCCGCGACCAGCACCAGTTCCAGTGTAGCGGGCAGAAACTCCGCGATGTCGGTCGTGACAGGCCGGTTGGTGTACAATGAATCCCCCAGATCGCCACGCAGCAGATCGGCCATGTAGGCAACGTACTGCTTCACGATTGGCTCATCCAGCCGCAGCGCCGTGCGCAGGTTCAGCACTTGTTCGGCCGTGGCATTCGGCCCCAGCGCCACCCGTGCCGGATCACCGGGAATGACACGCGCCACAGCAAAGATCAGCATGCTTACACCGAACAGCACGAGCAACGCTGTTCCCAGCCGTTGCAGGCCTTGGCCGATCAGGCTCATCCCCTCTCTCTTCCTTTCTTACGATGTTTATTCTGGTTGCAAGATCGACGGGGCTTTCCGACCGCGCCCTTGGCAGCCACGTGTCAGGTGAAGTCCGAGGCAAGGCACATACGGCCCCGCCCCGGGAGGGATGATGCCGCTATTCGGTCATGCTCATCAGCCGGAAACTGAAGCCCATGGTATCAAGCCCGAAGGCCTGCGCCGGATCCGACATTGCGGGCACCGATACCCGCTTTGACGCAGCAAACACGGAATTCGTGTCATAGGCGTAGATCGTCGGGGCTAGTTCCATCAGCCGGGCGTTCAGACCCGCATAGGCAGCCTCTCGGCCTGCGTCATCGGCGGCAGTACGGCCTTCGGTCAGAAGGCGGTCCACCTCGGCATCGTTCAGATACTCGGGCGATTGCCAGGTGCCTGCTGCCGATGAATGATACATCGGGTATAGCAGGGTGTCGGGGTCGCCGGTGACGGCGGTCACAAACACCTGGCTGACGTTCGGTGTCGTCTCGGGCGACGTCACACGTTCGGTGAACAACACCCACGGAACCCGTACGATCTCGGTGTTGAAGCCCAACTCGGCAAAGCTTTGCTGCATCAACAGGGCGAAGCGTTCCTCGATGGCTACCTCTGCCACCCAGGACAGTTCAAGCGTATGGTCTGCCGGATTGTGGGCGCATTGCGCGAGTTCTGCCTTTGCGGCGGCCAGATCACGGGTCATCGCCATCTCGGCCCCGTTCGCGCCGAACATCCCGCCCGGAATCGCCCCGGTAGACGGAATGGACGTGGCCACGCCTTCAGTGACCTGCGTGATCGCACGGGCGGTCTCGTAATCAAAGGCCAGTGCCAGAGCGCGGCGGCAATGGACATCATCCAGCGGCGCCTTTTGCGTGTTCAGCTTGATGTAGAACGCACCGGTCCCGGTTTCGGACAGGAACTGTGCACCTTCGCCCGCCAGCGCACCCATCACCTCGGGCGGCAGCCACTGTGACGAAATGTCGTGCTCGCCGGTCGCGATCATGGCCCGCACGGTGGCGGGTTCCAGACCGTAGCGCAGGCGCACTTCGTCGGGGGCAGAGCCTGATGCGCCGAGGAAATACGCGACGTTCTTGCCCAGAACCGTTTCTTCCTGCGGGTTGTGGCTGGTCACCTGATAGGCGCCGGTCCCGGCAGAATTCGCCGACAGCCAAGCCTGACCCCAGTCGCCTGTCTCGCCTTCCCCTTCACCCAGATTGGCCATCACCGTGGCCTTGTCGATGATTGGCAAACGGACGAGAGAGGCGACGAACGGCGCATAAGGTTCCGACAGGGTAAAGCGCACGGTGCGGGCGTCCACCGCCTCGGCGGAATCCACAATGCCGAACAGGAAGGACAGACCCGCGCCAAGCGCCTTCATCCGGTCGAGCGAAAAGACCACATCATCCGCCGTCATCGGGTTGCCAGAGGTGAAAGTGACACCCTCACGCAGGGTAAAGGTGTAGGTATTGCCCTCGGATGTCCAGCTTTCGGCTAAATGTGGTGCCATACCCGGGCCGCCTTGGATGGGCAGCACAAGCGTGTCGTAGACGTTGAACATCAGGATCGAATCGGCATAGTCACTGGCCTTGCCCGGGTCGAGTTCGCCGACGGCGACCTCGTCCAGCCGCAGCACGGTCTGTGCGGCCAGTGGTGCTGCAGCAAAAATCGCTGCCAGTGCCAGCGCCGATACGGCGCCCTTCAGCAGTCTTGTCATTGTTCTTCCCCCATTGTTTGGTGTGGTCTTGCGTCGTGCCTGTGGCTGTCGCCAAAGACATCCATGGTGCAGGTATGCAGGATCGTGGTCGTCTGTTGCGTGTGGTTCCAGGTTGAATGCACCCGGCCACTGTCGAAGTGGATCGAATCGCCCGGCCTCAGGATGTGGCACTGGCTTTCCAATTCCACCGTCAGCATGCCGCGAAGAATAAAGAACAGCTCCTCACCCTCATGGCTGATCGGCTCGGACCGGTGGCCCGGCGCCTCGTGGATGATGACCGACCGCAACACGTTGCCGGGAAATGTCGAAGTCAGGCGCTCGTAGCTCATCCTGGACAGGTCGATGCCCCAAACCGGGCGCTCGCCCTGCTTGGTACGGGTGCCGGGTGCAGCAGGCTGGGCGAACAGCACTCCGGGATCAAGGTCGAGGACGCGGCTTAACGCCGTCAGCGACGACAGCGACGGTGCAGCCAGCCCACGCTCGATCTGACTGATAAAGCCCGCGGTCAGCCCGGCCCGCTCCGCAACCGTTTGCAGCGTTAGGTTCAAGGCCTTGCGTCTTTCGCGGATACGCTCACCCAGCGGGGCCAATTGCGCGGCCTCCTCAGAGGCGAGCCGAACCATAGGAACGGGCATCGCTTACTCATTTTTTTAGCCAGATTAAAATAATGTTAGACCTGCCATAGCCTCTGGTCAACTGGATTTTTAGCCAAATCATAATTTGCACGGGGGATGGCGCGACAACTGCCCTCGTAGTGACTGATTATTCACCATCTTCGCGCCATTCGTAGGCACTCATGCCAACGGGCAGCTGGTGGCCAACTGGCAGCTGGTGGCCAATGACGGCACCGGCGCACCGAGCCTGACCGACATGGGCGCCAGCTTTACCATCGCGACCGGCGGGGTGCTGACGCTCTATGTCGCTGCGGTCCCGAATGTCGCCTCGGTCTGGGTCCGGCTGGTCAATGAGGTTTCAGGCGCAGTGTTCGAGGCCGAAATCACCGCCGATCTGCCTGCGAACACGCAGTTCCCCTCTCGCCGCCTTTACCTGAACACCGGCGCCACAGCGGCGGCGGTCGCCTATGACTGTTCGGGCGTCTACGTCGAAACCGATTATTGAAGGACAGATCCATGGATGAGAAAACAACGATCCTGCAGGAAGTTGGCGCGGCCTTTCGCGACCATGGCGTGACCGCCGCGATCACAGCACTGGTCGGCGGCACGATCACCCTGCTGGCCGCCGTCACGCGCAAGGCCTTCACCAACGACGCCATGCTGGCCCGACTCGACCGGGAACATGAGGCCGAACGCGAGCGTGCTGATCGCCAGCGGGCGGAGGACCGCGAC
>CAXNKP010000035.1:0-10882 GCA_964202815.1 Stagnihabitans sp.
CCAGCGGTTATAAAGGGTCTTGTGGGGCCCATAGTCAGCAGGCGCATCCCGCCACCGTAAGCCATTACGATTAATGAATATAATTCCACTCAAGACCCGCCGGTCATCCACCCGCGGAACCCCGTGCGACACTGGAAAGAACGGCTTCAACCGCGCCATTTGTTCGTCCGTAAGCCAGTAAAGATCACCCATTTGACACCCCCATGGTGACACAAATGAATCAGTGAAAACTGGCCATGACAAGAACTTTAATGGGTTCTGACCCTAGGCAAGCTGAAGTGTTTCTTCTTTGAAAAGAGCGGATGTGGGTTTTCCATCGGCAAACCAAACACAAATGTATTCTTGAAAAGCTGTATCGAATTCTTTGACAACCATAACCGGCCCGCTCGACTTCAACTTAACGCAGTCGCCCGGGTTAAACTTTTTTGCTGACCTGATGATTACTCCAAAGTACACACTAAAGATTATACGATCATCGTTAATAAGTCAAGCGATTCAGTCTTGATTGAGGGAACTCTACAACTGTTGGAACTTGGTTGGGTGAGTATAAACAGTGTTCGTGATGTCACGCACTGATCCTTGACACCTGCGATGCGTGAACTCAGGTTCCCATCTTCCCCCTTGCCACCCCCCACCCCATCCTGTATTGCGCAGCATCCAACGATTCCGGCGATGCCAGAATCGTTGGTTTGTATTGATCCACCAGATCAACGGTAACCCTCGGGGCCGTCTGGTGCTTGAGAGAAGGAAAAGGCGTATGGACGCCCAAGAACTGCGTGCAAAGACCCCCGACCAGCTGCGCGATCAGCTTGTCGCGCTGAAGAAAGAAGCGTTCAATCTGCGCTTTCAGGCAGCCACCAATCAACTGACGAACACCTCGCGCATGAACAAGGTCCGCAAGGATGTTGCCCGTGTGCGTACCGTGCTGGCCCAAAAAGCCGCCGAAGCCGGCAAGTAAGGAGAGACCGATGCCCAAACGTATCCTGCAAGGTGTCGTGATCTCGGACAAGAACGAGCAGACGATCACCGTTCTTGTCGAACGCCGCTTCAAGCACCCCGTTCTGCAAAAAACGATCCGCAAGTCCAAGAAGTACCGTGCCCATGATGCCTTGAATCAGTTCAAGGAAGGCGACACGGTCCGTATCGAGGAATGCGCCCCGATTTCTAAGTCGAAACACTGGACGGTTGTCACTGACGCAACTGCGTAAGTGCCCTTTGTCTTGAAATGAAACGAAACCCTGAGGGTAAATGCCCTCAAAGGTCGGAGAGTACTAAATGATCCAGATGCAGACCAATCTGGATGTTGCTGATAACTCGGGCGCGCGCCGAGTTCAGTGCATCAAGGTTCTGGGCGGTTCACACCGCCGCTATGCATCCGTGGGCGACATCATCGTGGTGTCGGTCAAGGAGGCAATTCCAAAAGGCCGTGTCAAAAAAGGCGACGTGCGTAAAGCCGTTGTCGTGCGCACCGCCAAGGAAGTTCGTCGCGAAGACGGCACCACCATCCGTTTTGACCGCAACGCTGCCGTCATCTTGAACAATCAGGGTGAACCGGTCGGCACGCGTATCTTCGGGCCGGTTGTGCGTGAACTGCGCGCTAAGAACTTCATGAAGATCATCTCGCTGGCTCCGGAGGTGCTCTGATGGCCGCTAAGTTGAAAAAAGGCGACAAAGTCATCGTCCTCACCGGCAAGGATAAGGGCAAGCAGGGCGAAATCTCTGCCGTGTCACCCAAGGACAACAAGGCCGTGATTGATGGTGTTAACGTTTCTGTGCGTCACACCAAGCAATCGCCGACGTCGCAAGGGGGCCGTATCCCCAAGGCGATGCCGATCGACTTGTCCAACCTTGCCATCGTTGATGCCAATGGCAAAGCCACACGCGTCGGGTTCCGTATGGAAGACGGCAAGAAAGTGCGATTCGCCAAGACAACCGGGGAGGCCATCTGATGTTGGACCAAGCCACCTATACGCCGCGCCTTAAGGCGGAATATGCCACCACGATCCGCGCCGCTTTGAAAGCTGAACACGGCTATACGAACGACATGCAGATCCCCAAGCTTGAGAAAATCGTTCTTAACATGGGTGTTGGCGAAGCGGTGAAAGACACCAAAAAGGTCAAGCTTGCGTCTGAGCAGTTGACCTTGATTGCTGGTCAGAAAGCCATAATCACCAACGCCAAAAAGTCCATCGCGGGCTTTCGGGTGCGGGAGTTTATGCCGCTGGGTTGCAAAGTTACCCTCCGGGGCGACCGGATGTATGAATTCCTCGATCGTTTGGTGACCATCGCCCTGCCACGCGTCCGCGACTTTCGCGGCGTCAAGGGCAGCTCGTTTGACGGCCACGGCAATTACGCGATGGGCTTGAAAGAGCAAATCGTGTTCCCGGAAATCGACTTTGATAAGGTCGACGACGTACTGGGCATGGACATCATCATCTGCACCAACGCCAAGTCTGATGCAGAAGCGAAGTCGCTGCTGAAGCTTTTCAAAATGCCCTTCACGTCTTAATCGCGAGGAATCCAACAATGGCCAAAAAATCCATGGTGAACCGCGAAGTGAAGCGCGCCAAACTCGTGCAACAGCACGCAGTGAAACGCGCCGCACTGAAGACGGTGATCTACGACAAAACCAAGACGATCGAAGAACGCTTTAAGGCAACCGCCAAATTGGCAGCCCTGCCGCGCAATTCGTCCGCAACCCGCATTCACAACCGCTGCCAGTTGACTGGCCGCCCGCACGCCTATTACCGCAAACTCAAGCTTAGCCGTATCATGCTGCGTGATCTCGCCTCCTTTGGCCAGATCCCCGGCATGGTTAAGTCAAGCTGGTAAGGGGAGCGCTGAAAGATGATGATGAACGATCCCCTCGGCGATATGCTGACACGCATCCGCAACAGCCAAATGCGCGGCAAATCCACTGTTAAGACCCCGGCTTCGAAGCTGCGGGCTTGGGTATTGGATGTGCTGGTCGCAGAAGGCTATATCCGCGGCTATGAATCCGCCAAGACCGACAACGGTCAGGGCGAACTGACCATCAGCCTGAAGTACTTTGAAGGCACCCCGGTCATTCGTGAGTTGAAGCGCGTGTCCAAACCGGGCCGCCGCGTCTACAACTCGATCAAGGACGTTCCCGCTGTGCGGAACGGTCTTGGGATAGCCATTCTGTCCACCCCCAAGGGTGTGATGACGGATGCAAATGCACGCGCGGCCAATGTTGGCGGCGAAGTGCTTTGCACCGTATTCTAAGGGGAGGGGTCAAATGTCTCGTATCGGCAAAAAACCCGTCGCCTTGGTTAAGGGCGTGTCTGCCAGCATCTCTGGCCAAACGATCGAAGTGAAGGGGCCGAAAGGCACCCGCAGCTTTACCGCTGGCGATGATGTGCAACTGAGCATCGAAAATGACACTGTCAAAGTCACCCCGCGTGGCCTGTCCAAGCGGGCGCGCTCGCAGTGGGGCATGAGCCGCTCGATGATTGCGAATCTTGTGCAGGGCGTTACCGTCGGCTTCAAGAAAGAAATGGAAATCCAGGGCGTGGGCTACCGCGCTGCCATGGTGGGTAAGAACCTGCAATTGCAACTGGGCTTCAGCCACGAAGTGATCTTCGAGGTTCCCGAAGGCGTTGTCGTCGCGTCACCGAAGCAAACTGAAATCTCTGTGGAAGGCATTGACCAACAACTCGTTGGCCAAGTCGCAGCAAACATCCGCGCTTGGAAGAAGCCAGAGCCCTACAAGGGCAAAGGCATTCGCTACAAGGGCGAGTTTGTCTTCCGCAAGGAAGGCAAGAAGAAGTAAGGGGCAAGAGAAATGGCATTGAATAAAAGAGAGCTGTTCCTCAAGCGCCGTCTGCGCGTTCGGAACCGCATTAAATCGGTCGCGGCTGGGCGCTTGCGCCTGTCGGTACACCGGTCGAACAAGAACATCTCGGTCCAGTTGATCGATGATGTGAAGGGCATCACCGTGGCTTCGGCTTCCTCGCTAGAGAAAGACCTGGGCGTGGTGGGCAAGAACAATATCGAGGCGGCCGCCAAAATTGGTGCGGCCATCGCGGAACGTGCACTCAAGGCCGGTGTCGAAGCTTGCTACTTCGATCGCGGCGGTTTCCTCTTTCACGGTAAGATCAAGGCTTTGGCCGACGCTGCCCGTGAAGGCGGCCTGAAGTTCTGAGGAGATAAAAATGGCAGAACGTGAAAACCGCCGGGACGACCGTGGCAACCGTGGCGGCGACCGCCGCGACAATCGCCCGGAAGAAACCCCGGAGTTCGCTGACCGTCTGGTCGCGATCAACCGCGTGTCTAAAACCGTAAAGGGCGGCAAGCGCTTTGGCTTTGCAGCTTTGGTGGTTGTGGGCGAT
The DNA here is from genome assembly GCA_964202815.1 of Stagnihabitans sp. Classification (GTDB taxonomy): domain Bacteria; phylum Pseudomonadota; class Alphaproteobacteria; order Rhodobacterales; family Rhodobacteraceae; genus Stagnihabitans. The sequence continues at coordinate 4,353 of CAXNKP010000035.1, forward strand.
CAGCGCGGCCGTGTGGGCTTTGGCAAGGGCAAGGCGAAAGAAGTGCCCGAGGCAATCCGCAAGGCAACCGAACAGGCCAAACGCAGCCTGATCCGCGTGCCGTTGAAAGACGCCCGCACCCTGCACCACGACATGGAAGGCCGCCACGGCGCCGGAAAAGTTGTGATGCGCACCGCCGTGGCAGGAACTGGCATCATCGCCGGTGGCCCAATGCGCGCTGTGTTCGAAATGCTGGGCCTGCAAGACGTCGTGGCCAAATCGATCGGTTCGACCAACCCCTACAATATGATCCGCGCTACGATTGACGGTCTGAAGTCGGAAACCTCCCCCCGCCAAGTGGCCGCGCGTCGCGGCAAAAAGGTGGCCGAGATTCTGAACAAGCCCGCCGCTGAAGTGCCCGTCGCTGAAGTTGTGGAGGCTTGATCATGACCGACACCATCAAGAAAACCATCGTGGTGCAGCAGTATGCATCCGCCGCCCGCCGCCCAGCCGTTCAGACAGCGACACTCAAAGGTCTGGGCCTGAACAAGATCCGCCGCACCCGTGAGCTTGAGGATACGCCCTCGATCCGTGGGATGGTTCATGCTGTGCGTCACATGGTGAAGATCATCGAAGAACGCGGCTGATTGTCGCCGGATGGGCAACTTGCGCGTCTCGTCAGACCAAAAGCGCCCTGCCGAAAGGTGGGGCGCTTTTTTCGCAGCTTGATGCATCCGGTAGGGGCCACGAAACGTCGACTAGAGCATTCTTAACAAACACTTTTTTATACGAATACATTTCAAACGCTTTGTGGTTAAGCGGCCTTGATCGCTTCCACGCCACGCGACCAATGCCACGGCTGCAGCTCATGCACGCGCAGAACGGTGATGTTTGGAAAGCGCGCAAGCACATTGGCTATCCATGCTTGGGGGTCGATATCATTCATTTTTCCCGTCATGGTCAGTGTATACATAAAGGCTGATCTGTCCCCCCGCCGCGCTCTGAGCCCGCAAAAATCCATAATCTGCGTCCAAGGGCAATGTATTTGCGGGCGCGTTCGGCTGCCCTATTGGTCAGGTAGATGCGCCCGTCATATTATAGACGACCTGTACAGAAACCCAAAACCGCGCCGCCATTGCGCGGTGGGAATACCCCTCCTCGACGCAGGCAACCACCCCCTTGCGAGGCGCTATAGGATGTGATCTGCCTGTTCAACACCCCATATGTGCTATGAAAAACTGGGAATAACAGATTAACTTCTGGGGGAATCCTGCATTGGGTTAGCCGCAACCCGCTCTAATTTGATTTTGGCGAAGTCAGCTATTGCATAGGAGCGGGGACCTTGTCGGGCCAAAAGCCCCCACACAATGGCTTCTGTCAGACCCGTCCCATGTCAGGCGCCAAAGCGAAAAGGGTTCGACCATGCGCGCTTGCCTGCGGCATCCGTCACCACAACGCGCAGCCAATCGCCCCTGAAGGCTTCCACCGGCAGATGGGCCGAGGTCATCGCCTTGCCCGGTAAGGTCTCGGACTTGGCGCGTGGGCCGAGGATTGTGATCCTCTCTACAGCCGAACAGGTGATGTGCAGCATGTCATTCTGGATTTCGATATGACGCAGTTCTGGCCCCTGACTGGCATAAAAATCACCCGATTTCAGCGCCGCCAGCAGGGACGAAGGTTCCAGCGTTTCGGCTTTGACCATGACCCAGCCGCCAAAGGCATCAGCGTTGGAATTTACGGCATCACGGAAATGGGCGTCGTCGGTTGCGATGGCGTAGGGGGTCATGCCATCCAGCAGCATCTGGTCCAGTAGGTAGGTTCCATCTGGGCGATCGGCCTGTACGGCACAGGTGGTGTTGAACACTTCGATCGCGTCGGCAAAGTCGATCTGACGGGCGTCTTCCAGTGTCAATCCGTACCATTGTGGATGGGCGAGGGCCACAAAGGCCCCGGCCTGGCTGGCGCGGCGGGCAAGTTCGGGGCCAGTCTCGCCCTCGTCATTCGGAGCGAAATCGGCGGGCAGGCCTACGGCAAGGATGTGCCAGATTTCGCCATTGGCTAAGGCTGGCGCGTGCAGTTCTGCCCCCAAAAGGGTCGTAAAGCCGGGGGTGCGCAAGGCGGTGGTGTCGGTGATGGGGTAATCGAACTCGGCCATGAAATGGTCTGACTGGCAATAGAAGTGATAGCCTTGGGCACGGTAGCGGCGGGCGACCTCTTCGGGCGGCAGGTCGCCGTCGGATCGGGTAGAGTGGCAATGCAGGTTGCCGCGCCAGAATTGGCCGGGTTTGTCGAACGGGGAAAGGATCATCGTTGCCTCACTGGGTTGACGGGTTGACAGAGGGGATCGGCAACGCGCGTGCGGCGTTGCGGGTGATGGTGTAGGTGGCCGATGCAATGACCAGCACACCGCCGATCACTGTGGCCCAGGTCGGGATCTCGCCGTAAAACAGCCAGCCGGTGGCCGCCATCAACACCAGGCGCAGATAGCCCAAGGGGGCCACGGCAGATGCCCGGCCCAACCGGATCGCGGCGGTGAACAGCCAGATGCCGGCTGTGAAGATCAGGCCCATGACGAGCAGGATCAGCGTCTCGTTCAGGGTCGGGGTAACCCATTGCAGCGCGGCTACTGGGGCGGAGACCAACGCCACAACCAACCCCTGCCAGAATAGAACCGTCACCGTTGTGTCATGTCCCGACCCCAACCGGAGAGCGATCATGCTCGCCGCCCCACAGACCGACCCCGCCAGCGCCACCAGCGCAAAGACGTCGAACCCTTCGCCAAAGGGGCGGATCATGATCACCACGCCCAGAAATCCCACAGCCGTTGCCGTCCAGCGTCGCCAGCCCACGCGTTCGCGCAACACAATGGCTGCAAAGGCGGTGGCGACCAGCACTTCTGCCATCCCGATGGCCGTCGCATCGGCCAGCGGGATGAAGATGATAGAGGTCAGCCCACAGAACATCGCCCGACAGCCAGCAGGCCCCGTGTCAGGTGCAAGACAAGACCCGTCGGATGCAAGATCACGTGGCGACTGGTCCAGAAAAGTGGAGCCATCAGCAACAGCGCCATAACCTGCCGAAGAAAAATCACCTGCGGAACCGCAATTTGGCCAGCGATCATCCGCATGAACACAGCCATCGCGCTGAACACGATGAAGGCTAGGATCATCAGGATTGAGGCTTTCAGATCGGGGGTCATCGCCCCGATCCGGTGCGCAACGGGCCGCCCCGCGAGCGGCGTCATGCGATTACCTCAGGAGACACCGGGGAACGGGCGTTTGACGATCTCATAGTATCCATGCGGTTCAGTGTTGCCCCAGCTTGCGATGTCATGAGCGATCATCCATTGGGCGACGCGGCGTTCGATGGTAAAGGATATGCCATCGAACCGGTACACCAGAAAGCCGACAGTCGCCGTGCCGCCATGGCCGCCCGTCGTCGTAAGGAACGAGGTTGCAGGCGCCCATTGGTAGACGACGCCATTGCGTTCGGCCCGGCGTTCCTCGTGCAGGTGGCCCGATGCCACCAGCCGCACTGTCGGATGGGCGTCGATCAAGGCCAGCAGCGCCTTGCGCGCTTCGGGCAGGATCACGGCATGGCTGCGCGTTGGATCAGCCGGATCGTCCAGATAAACCGGATAATGCAGGAAAAGTGCGACAGAGCGGGTCGTTTCGACAAGCGAAGCTGCAAGCCAGTCATGCTGAGCGGCCTCGGCGGGCAATCCGCTGCCCAAAAGCTGGCTGTTTATGCCAATCAGCCGCCAGTCACCTATATCCTGAATGAAGCGATCTGCGCCCATGACGTCCAGATAGGCCGCATGGCGCGCCTCATTGATCGGCTGGTGCAGACCACCTTCGAAGGGCACAAGGCCGACATCATGGTTGCCGGGCACTGCTGACCACGGCGCGCCCAGCCGGTCGAACTGCCGCTTGGCAAAATCAACGTCTGCGATATCGTCGGGGCCGTTCAGAGCGAGGTCCCCGGTGATCACGACATGGTCGGGGGCGATGTCGGTCATAGCCTCGATCACCATTTCGAAGTTAAACTGAAAGAACGGGCGAGAGCCGCTTAGATGCGTGTCGGTCAACTGGACAAGTGTGAATTTGGTCATAGTTCGCCCCACAAAAAAAGAAGGGGGCCGGAGGCGCAAGCCTCCGGCCCGGATTGCATCAGATCAAGCCCTGAGTGTCGGTCACCATCTTGGCCAGAACATCGGCCACCGGCATTTCGCCGCGCATCGCAAGGTTGATGTTCTCGCGCTGGATGTCGATGATCTTGTTGGAGTTCTTGCCAGGATAACCGAACCACTTGCGGGCAACCGGGATCTGGCCGACCGATGTCGTGTAGTTCGGGTTTTCCTTGTAGAAGGTGCCCAGATACTGGTCCTGCTCGGCAATCAGACTGGTCGGCATGTAGCCCGAGAACTTGACGGCGACGGTCTGGCCTTCGGGGCCGGACACCCATTTGGAGAAACGCCAGGCGGCGTCCAGCTTGGCGGCATCGGTGGTCAGGATGATTTGCGCGTTACCGCCGGTGGGCAGGCGGCCGTTGGTGGCATCCGCCAGCGGATAGCGGGCGGTGCGAAGGGTAAAGTTGGTCCCGACGCTGTCGGTGGTGCCGCGCAGACCTGCCGTCGATTGCACCAAGATACCTGTCTTGCCGGCATAGAACTGCTGCACGCCCTGCTGGTTTTCCCGCAGGTTCATCTTGGCTTCATCGACAAAACGCTTCGTCAGCGTCAGGGCTGCCAGACCGCTTTCGTCCCCAAATGCCACGGTCTTTTCCGCCGCATCCATCAGCTCGCCGCCGTTGGAATAGACCAGTGCCTGCCAGAACCAGTCGCCCGCCTCGGTGTGGATGCCCATGTAGAACCCATCGATATCGTCGCCCAGTGCGTCGATTTTGGCTGCCAGGTCGAACACGCCTTCCCAAGTGTCGGGGAAATTCGCCGGATCGCCGCCAGCCTGTTTCACCAGCTCTTCGTTGAAATAGAAGATCGGGGTCGAGGTGTTGAAGGGCATCGCCATCTGCATGCCGTCAAAGTTGCCCAGATCAAGGATGCGCTGTGAATAGTTCTCGGCCTTCCAGGCGTCGCCTTCTGTGGCGATGAAGCTGTCGAGATGGGTGATCTGGCCACGCTCTGTCAAGGTGCGCGACAGGGGGGGCAGCAGGTGGAAACCCGAATAATAGACATCGGGCAGCTGGTTGGTCATCGCCTGACGCAGGATCAGCGAGTGACCTTCCTCGTAGGTGGACGGCGACGTGTTGAAGGTGATCATCACATCCGGGTTGGCAGCCATGAAGGCGGCTGCGATTTCGGTGTGAAAGCCGTCGTGACCCGGAAAGCAGTGGGTGACCGAAAGCTCGACGCCAGTTTGGGCGCGAGCCATCATGGGGGCGGCAAGGCCAAGGGCGGTGAAGCCTGCGGCGGATTGAAGAAGCGTTCTGCGGTTCATGGTAACCTCTTGTGGTGGGGGGGAAGGAAGGGACCGGGCTACTTCACTCCGGTCATGGTGATGCCGCGCACGAATTGGCGCTGCGCGAACAGGAAAACGAGGATCAGCGGGGCTGTGATGATCGCAGCCCCCGCCATCAGCGCGCCGTAGTTCGACCCGGTTTCCTGATCGCGGAAGATCATCATGCCCAAGGGCGGCGTGGCATGATCGGCCGAGGTCGTCACGATCAGCGGCCAGTACAGGTCATTCCAGTGTGATGTGATCGAGAACACCGCAAAGGCCGCGATGGCGGGCACCGCCGACGGCGTGATGATGCGGATGATGATTTCAAGCTCCGTAAATCCGTCCAGCCGGGCGGCGTGGATGATTTCCTGCGGGAAGCTTTTGAAGAACTGCCGGAACAAAAAAATGCCAAAGACCGATAGAAAGAACGGCAGCATGATTGCGAAATAGGTGTTCAAGAGGTTCAGTTTCGCCAGCGCGATGTAGATCGGAAGGGCTGTCACCTGCACCGGCACGGTCAGACCGAACAGCACCAGCCCGAAGATGACGGGTTGTGCGCGAAACGACAGCTTGGCCAGCGCATAGCCCCCGGGAATGGCGACCAGCAGTTGGATGATCAGGATGCCCGCGCATACGAGCACCCCGTTCAGCATGTATTGCAGCAAGGGCGATTTGGTCAGTGCCTCGGAATAGTTGATGCCTGCGGCCAAGCGGGACGGGATAGGGTTGAATCCTGCGGTGAACACCTCGGACGCCGGGCGGATTGACGTCAGCAGCATCCAGACGAACGGCAGCAGGATGAAGGCGGCCCCCAGCAACAGGAAGGCGTGAGACACGGCCGACCCGATCAGCCGGTCGGTACGGAGCGTTGCGCGAGACATCAGTAATGCGTCCTTCTGTCGATGAAAAAGGCCTGCGCCAAGGCGATCACCAGCACGAAGACCAGAAAGGCGATGGTCATGGCCGAAGCAGGGCCCATGTTGAAATCCTGAAACCCGACCTTGTAGAGGGTATAAAGCAGCACATCGCTACGCCCCTGTGGGTTGCCGCGCGTAATGACTGCTACAGTGTCGAACACTCGAAACGCGGTGA
>CAXNKP010000036.1:0-10821 GCA_964202815.1 Stagnihabitans sp.
CGGTCGACATCAGCTGGTTCATGCCGCTGCCCGAATTTCACGCCCGAATGGCCGACTTTGCCCAAATGGTGAAGTCGCGCGCCCTTCGGCCGGGGTTCAGTGAGATCCTTTTGCCGGGAGAACAAGAGGTGCGCCGCGCAAGTCGCAAATCGGCAGCGGGTGTTCCGCTGGAGGATGTGGCGCTCGCAGACCTGCGCGCGCTGGCTTTGGAACTCGGGAGCAAGGCAGAGATCGTTGCGACCGGGCCATATGAGGGACCACTGTGATGACCACTCCCGCAAAATTGGCCCCCCTTACCCCCGCCTTTCGCGCCATGATACGTGACCGTCTGCGCGCCCGTGCTCAAAAGGCCGGGCTGGACGGTCTGTTGCTGCTGGCGCCCGGTAATGTCGGCTATGCCTCGGGCTGGAAGTTTTCAATCCACGAACGGCCCATGGGTTTGTGGCTTCCTGTGGGGGCCGACCCCACCTTGTTCGTGCCGCATCTGGAACTGGAAAACGCCTTGGATGTGCCGGGTGTGACCGTGCGGACCTATGAGGAGTTTCCCGGCCTTTTGCCCCCCGTTTTGTGGATGATCGGGCAAACACGCGCCAAACGCCTTGGAATAGATACCCTAGACGCGCAGCTGCTGGCCCCGGCCAACGATTTGGCCCAGATCGACCTGACCGACCATGTCCTGCCCGAACGCAGCGTAAAGCACCCTCAGGAACTGGCCCTCGTCCGCGCCGCCGCGGGCTTTGCTGACATGGTGTTGGAGCGGTTCCTATCCGTTGCCGCCGACATGATCGCGGCTGGTGCCACGGAACTTGACCTTGAGGCCGACTGCACCGGCCACGCCCGCGCTGCGATGGCAGCGCAGCACAACGCCACCTTTGCGGGCACCAAGATGGGCATTACCTCTTCGGTACATTCCGGGCCCCGCGCGGCGCTGCCGCATGGCGCGGTGCTAAACCGCGTGCCGCGAAAGGGCGAGCCAATCATTGTAGGCATCGGGGCATCACTTGGCGGCTATCATGCCGAAAGTGCGGCAACGTTTGTCTGTGGTGACCTGACCGCCGACCAGCGCCGCGTGATGCAAGCGATGACCGATGCCAACGATGCCACGCGTGACGCGCTCGCACGCCATCTGCTCTGTACGCAGGTCAATGACGCGGCGCTTGCCCCGATCCGTGCCGCAGGCCTGGGTGACGCGATACGCCACCGGATCGGGCACGGCATGGGAGTCGAGGGGCACGAAGCGCCCTGGCTTTCCATCGGCGATCTTACCCCCACCGCCCCCGGTATGGTGTTTTCATGCGAACCCGGCGTCTATCGCCCGGGCTACGATGGTTGGCGCTGTATCGAAACCTTGATCGTCACCGAAGGGGCCACACAAACCCCCAGCCGGTTCCAATCCACCCATTCCCACGACGCACGCGTCATCTGAAGGAGGCTTTGATGCCCGAACCCGCCGCCTGGCGTTACCAAAAGATCACCAAGCCGATGTTCGACACGCCGTTTTCGGATGTGACGCTGGCTGGCCGCATCATACCGATGACGGGTGGCGTGATCGAAGATGGCCATGTCACCATCGCGGGTGGCAAAATCATATCGGTTGGCCCCGGGGCACCTGCCGGCGCAATCGCAACTGGCGGCACCATCATGCCCGGCATGATCAACAGCCACGCCCACTTGAACTGGGACGGCATCCACGACCTCGCCCGCCAGTCAATGGATGACCCCAAGCCGATTTCGGCCTTCAAGGCGGCGGGCAACATGCTGAAATCCCTGCGCGCAGGGATCACCATGGTCCGCGATCTGGGGTTTCACGACATGAACCTCTATTCAAAACAAGCCGTTGAACAGGGGATTTTCCCTGGGCCAAGGCTCAAGGTCTGCGGCAACGCCATCATCCAGACCGGAGGGCACACTTATTGGGTCTGCAAGGAAGCCAGCGGTGCCGACGAGATGCGCAAGGCAGTGCGCGAGCAGGTCAAGGGCGGGGCGGACCTGATCAAAATCATGGCTTGTCACGACACGCTGGAGTTTACCGATTAAGAATTGGCCGCCGTCATCGACGAGGCGCACCGCAACAAACTGCCGATTACAGCACATGCAACCTATGACGCCTGCATCAACCGCGTGGCGCAGTTTGGTGTTGATTGCGTCGAACATGGCGGGTCGATGTCGGACGAAACCATCGCCATTCTGGTAGCGAAAAAAATACCGATCGTCACCACCTTTGCCCCGCTGGTCATGCAGTCGCAGCCCGACATTGCACGTAAATTTGGTATTCCGGAATGGAAGATTGAAGAGCGGATCAAGGCGGTGGCCGACCCCTCCCGCTATGCGGGGCTAAAAAAGGCCGCCGAAGCAGGCGTTCAGATCAGCTTTGGCACCGACGCAGGTAGCCCTGCTGTGGAACATGACGTGATCGCGCCGGAACTGGCGCATATGGTCAAGGTCGGCGTCTGCCCCGACAACATGGATGCGCTGGCCTCGATCACCATCCGTCCGGCGCGGTTGTCGAAAATGGACCACCTAATCGGCACACTTGAGGTTGGCAAGGCCGGTGACCTGATCGTGGTCGATGGCAATCCCGATCAGGACCTGTTTGCGTTGGAACGGGTTCGGCAAACTTATGTAAACGGCAAGAGGATGCACGGATGAGCCTGCTGACAGACCGCCTTGCCCCCCGCATCGTTGAAGAGGACGGGTCCTACCGCACCAAAATGCTGGGGATCGCTGCGGGTATGAAAGACGTGATCGCCCTTGGACGGGGCGATCCAGATTTCCACACGCCCGCGCACATCGTGGCCGCGGCCAAGGCGGCGCTGGACGCAAACCAGCACCATTACACGGGCCCCACCGGCCTGCCGCAGTTGCGCGCCGCCATCGCCCGCGATCTGCGCGACAGCTACGGACTGGACTATACCGCTGACGAAATCGTCGTGACCGCAGGCGTGCAGGAAAGCATCATGCTGTGCATGCTGGCCCTTGTGGCGCCGGGGGATGAAGTGCTGATCACCTCGCCACGCTTCACCACCTATGACACGGCCGTTCATCTGTGCGGTGGCGTTCCGGTGCCTGTGCCGACAGTCGAGGCGAACGATTTTGCGCTGGACGTGGCTGAAATCGAGGCGCGCATCACACCACGCACGCGGATGTTCGTGATGGTGTCGCCCAACAATCCGACCGGCGCGGTCACACCCCCGGCCATTATCCGGCAGATTGCCGATCTGGCCATCAAACGCGACATCCTGATCATCGCGGACGAGATTTACGCCAAGATGATCTATGCCCCGAACGAACACCTCAGCATCGCCACCTTGCCGGGGATGAAAGAGCGGACCATCACGCTGAACGGGTTTTCCAAGACCTATGCAATGACCGGCTGGCGCGTGGGCTACCTTGCAGCGCCGCTGGACTTTGTGGAAAAGGTGACCGAGCCGCGCCACACGCTGTCGATCAACACCTGCACCGTCAGCCAGCATGCGGCCCTTGCAGCACTGACCGGCCCGCAGGAACCGCTGCACGCGATGCTGGCCGAATATGCCGAACGGCGTGACTGGCTGATGCCCGCGCTGACTGCCGCCGGGTTCACTTACGGCCATCCAGGCGGGGCGTTTTATATCTACACTAACATCAGTTCCACCGGCATGCCCGCGCCCGAGTTTTGCGAACGCCTGCTGCGCGACACCGGCGTGATGCTATTTCCGGGTACGATGTTCGGCGATGACAGCACCGATTACATCCGCATCAGCTATCTTCAGCCCTTGCCGATGATCCAAGAGGCCGTCCGCCGCATCACCGCCTTTGCCGCCAAGTCGAGGGCTGCCGCATGATGAAGGCGAACCCTGCAGAAAAGTTCGTCGGCATCCAGATCAGCCCGATCAGCTTTGTCGATGAAGGCGTCGAGGCCGTTCTTGATACATTGCAAAACCGCGCGGGCGTCAATGTGCTGATGCTGGGCACGGTGTCCTGGCTGGGCCTGAAATCCGGCCGATCCATCAGCCATGCGCTGGACGGCTGGCCTGACCATGGCGTGCCCGAACCCTACCAGATGCGCGGCGGCGCCTATTTCGACCCTGACCCGCGCTATTACAAAGACACGTTCATGGCCGACTATCGCAGCCGTGACCCGGAATTCGTGGGCAAGGATATCCTTAAAATGGTCATCCCCGCCGCCCATGCGCGGGGGATGAAGGTGTTCGTCGAACTGATGGAGCCGTTTTTCAAATACGCGGGCCACGGCTCTGCCGCGTCGGTCGAAATCCCGACGCTTGCGCAGGCGATGGAGGTCGATATCTTTGGTCGCTTTGGCGGCGAGCCTTCCACATCCCATCCCGGCTACCGGACATGGATTCACTCAATGATTGAGGATCAGGTCCGCAATCACGACCTGGATGGGTTCATGTGGTGCAACGAACGCAACTCGCCGTTGGATACGCTGATCCAAGGGGGTGCGCCGGGGGATTTTTCGCCCGACAGCCGCCGCGAAGCCGCCGAGCGTGGGGTGAACGTAGAGGCATGCCGTCAGGCGCTGCTGCGGCTTTATGACTTCATGCAAGAGTCAGCGGCGGGCAAGACGTTCCACGATGGCAGCCTGATCACTTTCCTTCGCACGCTTCTCGACAACCCCGAGGCGCTGGTGTGGGAAAAGTTCTGGCTGGAACGCAACAAGGATTTGGACCGCGAGCTTTACGGGCTGGTCAAGTGGTGCAAGCCGAACCTGCCCTTTGGTCTGAACATCTGGAACCGCAATCATTTTAATCTGATCCGCCGCGCGCAATGGCCTTGGGCCGAACAGACACGCTATGCGGATTTCGTAAAGCCGATCACCTATCAGCATCAGGCGGGCGAGGTCTGGGCCAAGGAGCTATCCTTCTTCCGCAAGACCGTACTGCGCGATTTCGAGCCAGGCGAGGCGACGACCGCCCTGTTTCGCATCTTGGGCCTGAACGAGGCCCCTTTCGCCGATATCATCGGCAAAGGGATGGACCCAGACACCTATGTCTTTGGCCAATGCGCTGATGCGCTGAAAGGGGTGGAGGGCAAGGCAAAGGTTTATATGGGCATCGGCATTGATGCCCCCCGGTCGCGGGCCGACACGGCCAAGATGACAGCCGACATTGCCTATCGGTCAATCCACGCAACTTACCGCGCGGGCGGGCATGGTGTGGTGCTGGCACCCAACTATACATCGATGCACCTGACCCATCTCGACGGTGTGGCGCAGGCGCTGACTGAACTGGGGCTGAAATGAGCGTCGATCTGGCCATCACCGGGGGAGTGATTGTCACCCCGGATGGGCTGCGCCGCGGCACGCTGTTGGTGGCGGGCGGCAACATCGCAGGTATCGCCGCTGTCGATGACAGCGTCGACGCGGCGCAAACGATCGATGCAACCGGCCAGCACATCCTGCCCGGCCTGATCGACATACACTGCCACATCCGCGCGCCCGCATATCCGCAGCGCGGTACCGTCGCCTCGGAAACCCGTGCCTGTTCGGCAGGTGGCATCACGACCGTTTTCGAGATGCCAATCACCCACCCCTGCTGCAACACGCCCGAACAGGTTGTCTTGCGGCGTGACCATTTCGCGGCCTCTGCCCATGTTGATTTCGGGCTCTACGGTGCGCCACTTTCGCTGACAGAGGTTGCCGTTGACGCGCTGGCCGACAGTGGCATCATCGCCTTCAAAATATTCACCACCCCAGCCCCTGCGGGCCGCGAGGTCGAATTTGCCGGACTGGCCTGGCCGAACGAGGCGGACCAGTTTCGCGCCCTCCAACTGATTGCGCGCACTGGCCTGCCTGTCGTCGTGCATGCCGAAAGCACCGAAATCCTTGCCGCTGCCCCCCAGCTTGATCCGACTGATTGCCGCAGCCATGGCCTCGCGCGGCCGCCCCTCGCCGAGGCGCTGGCGGTGGCCAAACTGCTGACCATGAACATCACCGCGCAGGCCAAACTGCATATCGCGCACGTGACGAGTGCGGCCACCGTCGATATCCTCCGCCGATTCAGCGGCACCTCGGATTTCACCGCCGAGACCTGCCCGCATTACTTGCGCTATACCGAAGAAGACGTCGCGCGTGTTGGCGTGGCCGCCAAGATCAACCCGCCGATCCGCCATGCTGCCGATCGCGACGCTCTGTGGCAGGCCATAGCAGATGGTACCATCACGCATGTCACGACCGATCATGCCGGTTTCAGCGCCGCCGAAAAGGCCGCCCATGCCGACAACTTCCTGACCGCGCCGCCCGGCCATCCTGGCACAGAATGCATGTTGCCCGCCATGCTGGATGCGGTGGCGCAGGGAAAGGTAACATTGCTAGATGTGATGCACCTGCTGTGCGTGAATGCTGCCAATCGCTTTGGTCTGTCTGACCGGGGGGCGCTTGCATCTGGTCGCCGAGCGGACCTGATCATGGTCGACATGGATGCCCAAACCCGTGTTAGCCAAACCAGTCTTATCACCGCCGCCGCCCCCATCGCGCGGCTGTCACACGATGAGGTGTTTCGTGGCAAGCTAAGCCGCTCCTTGCTTGCGGGCCAGACCATCTGGGACAGCACACCCACCGGCCTTGCGACGGGCCGTTTCGTGACCCCGAAAGGACCGCAATGAACGCCGCACCTGCGCCCGCCGCACTGCTTGAAGTGCGCGACCTGCAAACCACCTTCGATCTTGGTCGCAATGCTAAAATCAAAGCCGTTGACGGGGTATCATTTTCCGTTCTACCCGGCGAAACACTGGCGATAGTGGGCGAAAGCGGGTCGGGCAAATCTGTCACCGCGCTGTCGATCATGGGGTTGTTGCCCAAAGGGACAGGCCGCATCACACGCGGCCAGATCCTGTTGCGCGGACGCGACCTTGTCACTCTGCCCGAGCGTGAGATGCGCAAGGTCCGAGGCAAGGACATCGGTATGATCTTTCAGGAACCGATGACCAGCCTGAACCCGGTTCACACCATCGGGCGCCAGATTGCCGAGGTTATCATCGAACATCAGGGACTGAGCCAAGCCAAGGCGAAGGAGTGCGCGATTGAAATGTTGTCGCTTGTCGGCATTCCCGAGCCACGCAGGCGGGCCGACAACTTTCCCCACCAGATGTCAGGCGGCATGCGGCAACGCGCAATGATCGCGATGGCACTGTCGTGCCAACCCAGTGTGCTGATCGCAGATGAACCGACCACCGCCCTTGACGTGACGATACAGGCGCAAATCCTTGAGTTGATGAAGGATCTGCAATCCGAACTCGGGATGGCCATGATTTTTATCACGCACGACCTTGGCGTGGTCGCCGAGGTCGCCGACCGCGTTATCGTGATGTATGCCAGCCAAGTTGTTGAATCCGGCCCGGTCGCGGATATCTTTGAGCGCCCACTGATGCCCTACACGGCGGGTCTGTTGAAATCGATCCCCCGGCTTGGGTCTTCGGTGTTGCACCAGCGACTAGAGACGATCCCTGGGCAGGTACCGATGCTGTCGCGGCTCCCGTCGGGTTGTCGGTTTCGCACCCGTTGCGCGCATGCCCTGCCTGCCTGTGCCCAGACCGAACCACCGCTGAGCCTGACGCCCGATGGCCGCGAAGTACGCTGTCTGCGCCGGGCCGAGATTGCACTCGCCGAAGGGATCCCAGCATGACCGCCCTGTTGCAAGTCAAGGATCTGAAGAAGTACTTCCCCATTCGCGGCGGCATTTTGAACCGTGTGGTCAACGATGTGCAGGCGGTCAATGATGTCAGCTTTGATGTGCGAAAGGGCGAGGTCGTGGGCCTCGTCGGTGAAAGCGGGTCCGGCAAGACCACTGTTGGGCGCACCCTTCTGCGGCTGGAAGAAGCGACCTCGGGCACCGTCACTTTTGACGGCACCAATATCCTGACCCTGCCGAAAGAAGACATGCGAAAATTCCGCAAACGCATGCAGATCATCTTTCAAGACCCCTATGCCAGTCTTAATCCACGTGAAAAAATCCGCACCGTCATCGGCCATGCCCTGACGCAGCACCAGATCGGCACCCCGGAAGACCGCGAAGATCACATCGTTCGTCTGCTGGAACAGGTTGGCCTGTCGTCTGATTACATGGACCGCTTTCCGCATGAGTTTTCCGGCGGTCAGCGCCAGCGGATCGGCATTGCCCGCGCGCTGGCGGTTGACCCCGAATTTGTTGTTGCGGATGAGCCGGTGTCCGCGCTGGACGTGTCAATTCAGGCCCAGGTCATCAACCTTCTGGACGACCTTAAAGATGCGTTGAACCTGACCATGCTGTTCATCGCGCATGATTTGGCGGTGGTGGAACATATATGCGACCGCGTCATCGTGATGTATCTGGGCCGGATCATGGAAATCGCACCCGCGACCACGCTTTACTCCGCGCCAAACCATCCCTACACGCAAGCGCTGTTGTCTGCGATCCCGATCCCCAAACCGGGTCATAAACACAGTCGCGTCGTGCTGAAGGGGGATATACCCAGCCCAATCAACCCGCCATCGGGCTGCGTCTTCCGCACCCGCTGCCCGCGCGCCGTCGGGGATTGTGCGACCATCGTCCCAGCTTTGAAACCCGTCGGTCTCGACCATTTCAGCGCATGTATCGTCACGACCTGAGAGGACGGACTACCAGTGCGGTGCCAAAAGTAGAAACGAGGCCCGCCGAGTGCAGCAAATCCTGCTGCCTCGCTGCGATCATCCCGCTTTTGCATCAGGTGCTTCACACATTTTTTGCAAACCCGTCCAGCTCCAATTGTGGTGCGAAAATGATGAAACTGGACAAAAAATTGGATGCCCGCTGGATTAATGTCAGCATCGGTGTAAAGCAGGCAGATCCCACAGCGCCCTGCGCTGCCCTCCACGGGCACCAAAAACCAAGATGCCGACAGACCCACGACCGGTTCTGCGCTAACATCTCAACTGCACAAACCCGATGAGGGCACTCCAGTTGGCCCATGACTCGTCCGATTTGATCTTGGTGAACCGCTCTCAGCCCTTGCTGAAAGGGGCGGACCCTGAAAAAGCAGATAGGTGCATCGAACGGCTTGGAGGAACAATGAAGCTTTTCGCAACCGGCAAAATGGCGGTGGGCTGCAACTACTGGGCCTCGCATGCCGGGACATTGATGTGGTCGGATTGGCAGCGCGATGTGGTGGAGCGGGATCTGGCGGCACTGGCGGCGGCGGGGCTGACCTGGTTGCGGGTCTTTCCGCTTTGGCCGGATTTTCAGCCCATCGTACAGATGCGCGCAGGCTTTGGCGTGCCCTACGAGATGCGGCTGGGTGATGCGCCTTTGCGAGACGATGCCTTGGGGCAGGCCGGGCTTTCGGCGACGATGATGGGACGGTTCGCCGAGTTCTGCGATATTGCGGATCAGCACGGGCTGCAGCTGGTGGTCGGGCCGATCACCGGCTGGATGAGTGGACGCCTCTTCGCGCCGCAGGCTCTAGAGGGGCTCAACCTGATCACCGATGCCACGGCGATTGCCTGGCAGGTGCGCTTCTGCCGGGGTTTTGTGACGCATTTGCGTGGGCACAAGGCAATTGCAGCTTGGGACCTTGGCAATGAATGCAACAACATCGGGCGGGCAAGCACGCCGGATCAAGCCTATCTCTGGACGGCTGCCTTGGCCGGGGCCATCCGGTCGGCCGATCCAATCTTGCCCATCGTCTCGGGGATGCACACGCTCAGCGCTTCCACCTCCAACCAGGGCAACCCCTGGCTGATCGAGCATCAGGCCGAGCTGACGGACATTCTGACGACACATCCCTATCCCTACTGGATCAGGCACACCCGGACCGATCCCGTAGGCTCTTTTCGCACCTCTTTGCATGCCACGGCGGAAAGCCGGTTCTATGCCGATATCGGCGGTAAGCCCTGCATTGCCGAGGAGATCGGCTCCATGGGGCCGATGATCGCCTCGGATGCGGTGTCAGCCGATTTCGGGCGGGTTAACCTGTTTTCGCTCTGGGCGCATGATTGCCGGGCGATGGCGTGGTGGTGTGCCCATGACCAGACCAACCTGACCCATGCGCCCTATGACTGGAACGGTGTCGAAGTGGAGTTGGGGCTCTTGCGCGAGGATGGCTCCTCCAAGCCGGTGCTGCAGGAGATGGGGGCGTTTCGGCGGTTGCTGGACGATCTGCCATTTGACGCATTGCCAGCCCCCAAGGTCGACGCGGTTTGCCTTCTTGGCCGCAACATCGACGATTGGGGGGTGGCGTTTGGGGCCTTTCTTCTGGCAAAGCAGGCCAAGATCCAACTGGCCTTCGCCACGATAGAACAACAGATACCGCACGCGGCGACCTATATCCTGCCCTGCATCAGCGGGCCGAACGCCGTGCCATTGCGCAAATGGCGCGAGTTGGTCGGGCGCGTAGCTGAGGGGGCGACGCTTTAAGTCTCCCTCACCGACGGGGTGGTGCCAGAGTTCAACCGCTTGACCGGCGTCAGGATCAACCATCGCGGCCTTGCGACGGGGCCGATGGTAGCAGTGCTGGGTGACGGTAGCAGCCTGCCAATGACGGGAGCGGACGATCTGGCCATCACGGCAGAGGGGGCGACCGTGCTGGGCCATCGGCAGGATACGGGGGATCCGGTGTTTTGGGTGCATCCGCATGGCAAGGGGCGCATCTTTGTCTACGCCGCACCGCTGGAAATGGGCGTCACGGTTACGCCGCGGGCATTTGAGGGGGCAGCTGCGGCCCCATATTGGCACATCTACAAGGCCTTCGCGCCGGAATGAACCGCCCCGGATTTGCCGGAGACCTTCAACCTGACGAAGGATGAGGGTTATGGAAAAGAGCAAGACATCAAATCGCTATTCACCCGAACTGCGTGCGCGTGCCGTT
>CAXNKP010000037.1:0-10814 GCA_964202815.1 Stagnihabitans sp.
GCGCCAGATGGCCAGCGCCACAAAGTAGCCAGCAAACCACGTCATTTTATAAGCATCGCGCGCCAAGGCAAAGCTGCTTGGGCGGCCCTGCCAAAGGATCTCCTCGCCCAAAGGCGGGCGGGCCGGCAGGCCCGCCACTGGTTCTGAAGAGAAGTCGTCGTGGCCGCTCATGGCTTCCAGCTTTCCGAACCGCCCTTGCGCTTATCGGCCGCGTAAAGCGTGCCGCCCGCGTAATAAGCGCTGATTTTATCTTCTTCCAACAGCGTTACTTGTGTAGCGGATCTGGTGGTGGGAACGCCCCCGAACAGGTCAGATGACAAAGAATTGATCCGCACCCGATCTTTCCAGATCTTCACCATAGGCATCGGCACCAACCGCTTGCCGCCGCCATTAAGGTTGATCTCCAGATACCGGACCAGCTGCTCCGGCGCATCAACCCACATGTCGGAAATCGTCCCGATCACTTCGTTGTCATTGGCCTGTACCGGCAAGCCGCGCGGATCGCGCCCGGCTGAGACGCCAAAGGCCGTGGCCACTGCCATGGGCTGGATCTTGGCATGGCCATGGCCATCCAGTTCTGGCACATCGCGGCGCGGCGCCCAAGCTGCGGGGCCAACCCCGTCGGCCATCGGGTCACCAAGCGGGGCATGGGGGAAGCCTTCGGACACTGCCGTGCGGCCCAGCGCCACTTGACGCGCCTCGCGTGCGCCATTGGGTACAGTCACCTCACCCCGGCCATGCGGCAGAAGAAAGGTTTTGGCGCGCGGCAGCGGAAAGGGCCCCTGGTTGGGCGCCGCGGCGCCGTCTTCAGTTTCCAGCGGATAGCCTTCGCGCATATTCTCGGTTTGCAGATAATAGACCAGCAGCGCGAAAAAGCCCCAAAAAAGCCAGATCGCCAGGGAAGCCAGGTCGAAGTTGCCGAAGAAATGAGTACCAAGCATCGGGTTTTCCTTTTAGTTTGGAAAGTCAACGAGGCCCACACGGGCCGCGTTAACTTTGGTTTGTGCGTTGAACAGAGTGACCCTAACCAAGGGGGCCAAGACGATAAGTGTGGCAAAAATCACCACGATTTCAATCTGATAGACAGCAGCATAGCCAAAGGCCTTGGTGGCAAACAGCGCACCGAACTTTCCTTGCAGGGCATAGCCGCTGATCCAGTCGCGCAAGGCCCCACCCAGCGCAATCGAGATACCCGCCGCCGTGGCTTGCGCTGCGCCCCAGGCGCCCAGCACCAGCCCACGGCCCGCCCGGCCCTGCTCGGGCATGGCCATAGCGGCGGTCAGGGTTGAGACGGCAAAAAGCCCCGCCCCAAGCCCGATGCCCCAAGCGCCGACATAAAACAGCACGCTCGACTTGATGGGTGCTGCAAAGATCACCATCAAAAAGGCCACAACCCCCACCAAGAGCCCGCGCGCCGCCATGCGGTACATATCTTGTCCCTGCACCATCCAGCGCCCGGCCAGAATAAAGCCCAAAAGCGCGCCCAACGCGTTGCAGGCCGTCAACCAAGTGGTCGCGCCAACCGAAAGACCCAAGATGTCCGCACCATAAGGTTCCAGCAAAACATCTTGCATTTGAAAGCCCATGGTCCCCAGCATGACAACCAGCAACAAGCGCCCCGCGGTGCCGCCCGCCATCAAATCACGCCAGCCTTCTTGGAAGATCGGGCGCACCTTGGCCATTTCTTCTTTGGACATGGGCTGAACTTTTTCTTGCTTCCACAGCGCGATCAGGTTCAAGACCATGGTCACGACACCGCAGCCCTGCACAACACGGATCAGCCTGATCTGGTCAAAATCGCGCAAAAGCAGGCCCAAAATCACGGCCGATATGGCCATGCCAAGCAGGTTCATCACATACAGCAGCGCCACAACCCGTGGCCGCGTCTGTTCCGTTGCGCGGTCGGATGCCAGCGCCAGACCGGCGGTTTGGGTCATATGCATGCCAATGCCGGTCATCAAAAAGGCCAAGCCCGCCAGCGCCCTACCCGCCCATTCCGGCCCATGGATCTGGTCACCCGACAGCACGATCAGCGCAAAAGGCATGATCGCCAGCCCGCCCATCTGCCACAGGCTGCCAAACCACAGGTAAGGAATGCGCTTCCAGCCGATCCAGCTTTTGTGATTGTCCGACTTGTGGCCCAGCATGGCCCGAAACGGGGCCGAGATGACCGGCAAAGCGATCATCACCGCCACCACGCTGGCAGGTACCGCCATTTCCACGATCATCACGCGGTTCAACGTGCCCAAAAGCAGCACCGCGGCCATCCCCACCGACACCTGAAACAGACCCAAGCGCAACAGTTGCGCCATGGTTAACCCTTCCGATGCCGCATCGGCAAAGGGCATCCACTTGGCGCCTAACTGCCGGATATGTTTGGACTTAAAGACGATCACGCCCGATACTCCAGACACTCCGAAATATAAAACCCGCGTGAGACACGCTCTACCTTGGTCAAACGCGCGTCAGTCGCGCGATTCAGCGTGGCGAAGGCATGCGGCACCATGATCGGGCTGCGATCCGACCTTGGGAAAGCCTTGCCCAAGGTCCAGAACGTCATCAAGAACGCCGTGCGCGGGGCCACGGTGAAAACCACCGCCTGCGCGGTATTGCGACCCAAGCGGTGCAAGGCGGCGGTGATATCCTCTGTTCCGTAGTAAATCAGGCTATCCATCGCCAAGACAAAGTCAAAGCGCCCGTAATCCGCCGTCATATCGCCGCTGGCAAAGGTGACTTTATGGGCATGCTCTGGTGGCAGGCGATTGCGCGCGATTTCGACCAACGCGGGCGAGATATCCACCGCCATAACGTCCGCCCCGCGCGCGGCCAGTTCCGCCGTCATCTGCCCCGCCCCGCAACCCGCATCCAGCACCCGCACACCGCGCAGATCCACGGGCAAGCGGCCCAGCATCACAGCGCGCATCCGGTCGCGCCCCTCGCGCACAGTCTGGCGAATGCCACTAACCGGCGCGTCAGAGGTCAACCGCTCCCACACTTTGGTGGCGGATCGGTCGAAGTAGTCTTCGACCCGCGACAGAGTGGATGCGTAGTCAGCCATCAATCAAACCCCAGCAATTCAAAGATCTCACGGTCGGGCAACGGCGCTGGCGAAGAGCCTGCACCGCTCACCGAACGCCATAGCGTATCGGCCAGCCGCATATATTCGGCCCGCGCCATGACGATATCCTGTTCGTCGTCCATCTCGAACAGGGTTTTCTTTTTCAGGCGCGAACGGCGGATGGCGTCGATGTCAGGCATATGGGCCAAGCGGTTGAAACCCACCCGTTCGCAATACCGGTCAATCTCGTTGGTCTCGCGGGAGCGGTTGGCCACACAACCGGCCAGCCGCACCTTGTAATTGCCCGACTTGGCCTGAACTGCGGCGATGATGCGGTTCATCGCATAGATCGAGTCAAAGTCGTTGGCGGTGACGATCACGGCCCGGTCGGCGTGCTGCAAGGGGGCGGCAAACCCACCGCAGACCACATCGCCCAAGACGTCAAAGATCACCACATCGGTGTCATCCAGCAGGTGGTGCTGTTTAAGCAGCTTTACCGTCTGCCCCACCACATAGCCGCCGCAGCCCGTGCCTGCAGGCGGGCCGCCCGCCTCGACGCATTTCACGCCGTTAAAGCCTTCGGCCACATAGTCTTCGGGGCGCAGCTCTTCGGCGTGAAAATCAACATCCTTCAGAATGTCGATCACGGTCGCCTGCAACCGCCCCGTCAGGGTAAAGGTGCTGTCATGCTTGGGGTCGCAGCCGATCTGCAACACCCGTTTGCCCATCATCGAAAAGGCCGCCGACAGGTTGGACGAGGTGGTTGATTTGCCAATCCCCCCCTTGCCGTAGACGGAAAAGACCTTGGCCCCTTCGATCTTAGTCTCCGCATCCTGATGCACTTGAACGGAACCTTCTCCGTCCAGACCGCGCAAAATTGGAACCGAATCCAGGCTCATGCTTTTGCCCCTTTCATACGTGTGAAAATATCCCCGCCGGAGGCTCCGGCCGTGGGCAAAGTGCTAAGTTGGGATGCTATCATCATTCGGCGGCAATCCCTTCCAAACGGTCTTCCAGTTCATCAGCCGCGTTTTGCAAGGCGGCCAAAGTAGCGGCGTCAGGCGACCAATAGGACCGTTCAGACGCTTCGATCAGGCGGTTCGCCATCCGCGCGCTGGCTTGCGGGTTCAATGCCGCCAAACGCTTGCGCATCGCCTCGTCCAGCACAAAGGTTTCCGACAGGCGCTGATAGACCCACGGGTCCACTGCTTCCGCCGTGGCCGACCAGCCCATGGTGTTGGTCACATGCGATTCGATCTGGCGCACGCCTTCGGCCCCATGTTTCAGCAAGCCTTCGTAGAACTTGGGGTTCAGCGCGCGCGAGCGGCTTTCAAGCGCAATTTGATCGCGCAGCGTGCGAACTTTGCCCGTCCCACGCGTTTGGTCCGAGATATAAACGGGCGTCTCCGTGCCCCGCTGGCGCTTGACCGCCCGCGCGATGCCGCCCAGCGTGTCAAAGTAGTGATCCACCGAGGTGACGCCAAGTTCGACCGATTCAAGGTTTTGATAGGCCATTTCGACGTTCTTCAACGCTTTTTGCATCAAAGCCGCCTGTTTGACCGGCTTGCCATTCATCCCATAGGCAAAGGATTTGCGCGCTTCATAGGCATCGGCCAGCTCGTTCTCATCGCCAAAGGCCGAGCTGTCGACCAATTGGTTGACGTTTGATCCATAAGCCCCTTCGGCATTGGAAAACACCCGCAGAGAGGCCGTTTCCATGTCGCAGCCCATCTGCTCGGCATAGGCCAGCGCATGGGCGCGGATGAAGTTTTGCGCCAAGGGTTCGTCGGCCATGGCGCATTTGTAAGCCGCCTCGGCCAGCATCTTGGTTTGCAACGGAAGCAGATCGCGGAAGATGCCCGACAAGGTCATCAAAACATCGATCCGCGGGCGGCCCAAATCGGCAAGTGCCACCAGATCAGCCCCGCACAGGCGACCATAGGCGTCAAAGCGCGGCTTGGCACCCATCAGCGCCAAGGCTTGGGCAATCGGCCCGCCGTCCGACTTGATATTGTCCGATCCCCACAGCACCAGCGCGATCGAACGCGGCAGTGTCGGGTGGGCGGCCAGCAACTTATCCGCTTGCGCCGCGCCATCGCGCAGGGCGAATTCGGTGGGCATGCGGAAGGGGTCAAAGGCATGGATATTGCGCCCCGTGGGCAGGATTTGCGGCGAACGGATCAGATCACCGCCGGGCACGGGCTTGATAAAGCGGGCCGACATGGCGCGCAAAATGCCCGGAATTTCCGTATCTTCCTGCAATTGCTTGTTAATTCTGGCGCGCTGAAGGTCATCCATCGGCGGCAGCAGGTCCAAATAGTCGGCGCGGGCCTGATCGGACATCGCCTTGCCGACGATGTGCAAGCCATCGGGGATCAGGGCATCCTCGGCCTCTAGCAGTTTCAACCAGAGGGCAGCGGGTTTTTGGCCACCCATATCGACCACGGTGGCTTGCTCGGTGATCAGCGCCTCAAGATCGGCGCGGTCGGGGGCATCAGCGGGCATGGAGCGCCAGCGCGTCAGGCTGTCTTTCAGGTCAATCAGTCCCTTATACAGGCCCGCTTGGGCCAAGGGCGGGGTCAGGTGGGTGATGGTGATCGCATTAGAGCGGCGCTTGGCCAAGCTGGCTTCTGACGGGTTGTTGGCGGCGTAAAGGTAGATATTGGGCACTTCGCCAATCAAACGGTCAGGCCAATCGCGCCCGCCCAAGCCCGCTTGCTTGCCCGGCATGAATTCTAGCGCGCCGTGCATTCCAAAATGTAAGAAGACATCGGCGCGGTAGGTGTTGCGCATCCATAGATAGAACTGCACGAAGGCATGAGTCGGCGCAAAGCCGCGTTCAAACAGCAGGCGCATCGGATCGCCTTCGTAGCCAAAGGTCGGCTGCAATCCGATGAAGATATTGCCCAACTGGCGGCCAAGGACAAAGACGTTGCGTCCGTCGCTTTGCACTTTGCCCGGCGCGGGGCCCCAGACAGCTTCGATCGCCTTCAAGGGCGGCGTGTTGCGTACGATCGTGTCGGCATCGACAAAGGCTGCAACATTCGCCGGTTGGCCATAGGTTTTGGAATTGCCGCCCAAAACCGCCTCGCGCAGGTCTTGCACGGTTTGGGGCACATCAAGCGTATAACCTTCGGCTTTCATACCCTTAAGGGTGTTGTGCAGGCTTTCAAATACGGACAGGTAGGCTGCCGTCCCCGCAGCCCCTGCATTGGGCGGAAAGCCAAAGAGTACAATTCCGACCTTCTTATCGGCGTTGCTCAACTGGCGCAGTTTGGCCATGCGATGGGTCTTTTCGGCCAAGGATGTGATGCGTTCATGGCAGGGCGACATGGCGCGACTGTCGGGAGAGCCTTTGCACATATGGCTGCAACCAGTGCATCCGTCTTCACCGTGGCGACCGGCAAAGACGGTGGGGTTGGTAGCGCCGTCAATCTCGGGCAGGGCGATCAGCATGGTGGTTTCGATAGGGCCAAGGCCCGTGCCGGCATTGGCCCATTGGCCTAGCGTTTGGAATTCCAGCGGATGGGCTGCGATATAGGGCACGTCAAGCTCGGCCAAAGCCTCAACCGCGGCGGGACTGTCGTTATACGCGGGGCCGCCCACCAGCGAAAAGCCGGTCAGAGAGACCATGGCATCGACGCCCTTGCCCGTCTTGAAATAGGCGTTGATTGCAGGCCGGCCATCCAGCCCGCCGGCAAAGGCAGGAATGCAGGCGATGCCCTTGGCTTCAAAGGCGGCGATTACGGCGTCGTAATGCGCCGTATCTGACGCCAGCACATAAGAGCGCAACATCAAAAGGCCCACGGTCTGCGTGGCCCCAGCAGGGCGTGGCAGATCGGCGAGGTTGGTGGTGATGCGGCCAGGAAGCTTGGGGTGATACAGGCCCACATCAGGGTAATCGACCGGCGCTTTGGCCACAGCGCCGCGCCAATCCTTGCGCGTGGCATAGCGGCCGATCAGAAAGCGGACCATCTGTTCGATATTGTCGTCCGACCCGCCCAGCCAATACTGCATCGACAAGAACCAAGCGCGCAAATCCTGCGCTTTGCCGGGGATCCAGCGCAGGATCTTGGGCAGGCGCCGCAGCATCGACATTTGCTTTTCGCCGGAATTGGCCGAGGTTTTGGCACTGGGTTTCAGCTTTTTCAAAAGCTCCATCGTCATGGACGCGGGCTTGGACATGTCCAGATCGCCCATCTTGGTCAGCTTCACGATGGCGCTGTCGGCGATAACCCCGATAAAGGCATCCACACGGGGGCGGGCCTCTTTCAGGTCGGGCAGGATGGCGGTGATGTGTTCTTCGATGAACAAAAGGTTGGCGACCACGATGTCAGCGGTTTTCAGCGCCTGTTTGCAGCGGGCAAGGGAAGCAGGGTTTTCGGCCCATTCGGCGGCGGCGTGGATCGAGATGGAGAGGCCGGGAAAATCTTTGGCCAAGCGCGGAGCGATACGGGCGGCCGGGCCTGCGGCGTGTTGATCCAGCGTTACGACAACAATGTTGTAGCCGACGCGGGTGCCGTTCATGGGGGTATCAGCGCGCATAATGTGCTTTCGCCTCGTATAAGGTTTCTACGGAAATGGCGGTAACACCCTTGGTTTGTGCATAGTTTTCGGTATTGCGGCGCGCTTTGCCACGCACGAAGAAGGGAATCTTTTTCAACTCTGCCTCAGCGTCGGACAGCCAGACGATTTCACCCGAGGGTTGGACCACGGGCAAGCTTTCGACCAAGGATGCGCCCGCGTCGGGCATCGAGCCCGCCACGGTCGCGGCCGCAGGGGCGGCTTCAGCGACCGGATCCCGCGGCTTGTGCGCGCCGCCATGGTGCGAGGCCCCAGCCTCGTCATGGAATTCGAAATCGTCGCGGAACATATGCAAGAGGTGTTCTTCAAGGCCCATAACCAGCGGATGGACCCAAGTGTCAAAGATCACATTGGCGCCTTCCCAGCCCATCTGGGGCGAATAGCGAGCGGGGAAATCTTGGACATGGACGGGGGCAGAGATGACAGCGCAAGGAATGCCAAGGCGCTTGCCGATGTGGCGTTCCATCTGGGTGCCAAGGATCAATTCCGGTTGCAGGGCTGCGATGGTGGATTCAACTTCGAGATAGTCATCAGAGATCAACGCCTCGACCCCGTATTCTTTGGCAAGCGCGCGAATGGGACGGGCCATTTCGCGGTTAAAGCAGCCAAGGCCTGCGACCTCAAAGCCCATCTCCTCGCGGGCGATACGGGCGGCTGCAGCGACATGGGTGCCGTCGCCAAAGATAAACACGCGCTTGCCGGTCAGGTAGGTGCTGTCGACGCTGCGCGTCCACCATGGCAGGCGCAGGCGGGTGGTGTCGGTTTTCACGGGCAGGCCAGTGATCTTGGCCACTTCGGCCAGAAAGTCGCGCGTGGCACCGACGCCGATGGGGACGATCTTGGTGTAGGGTTGCTTGAACGTCGTCTCGAGCCAGCGGGCGGCGGATTCGGCGTGTTCGGGATACATCAACACGTTGAAATGGGCAGCGCCAAGGCGGGCAATGTCAGACGGGCGCGACCCCATCGGGCCGACCACGTTCACGCCAATGCCCATTTCGGACAAAAGGCGGGTCAATTCAGTGATGTCGTCGCGGTGGCGAAAACCCAAGGCGGTGGGGCCGATCAGGTTGGCGGTGATCTGTTCGGTGCGCACACAGGGTTGGGCCAGATGCCGGACAATCTGCAAGAAGGTCTCATCCGTGCCAAAGCCCTCTTTGCGCTGGTAGGACGGCAGATCAAGCGGGATCACCGGCAGGCCCAGGTTCATGGAACCAGCCAAACCGGCCGGATTGTCCTGGATGAGTTCAGCGGTGCACGAGGCCCCGACGATAATCGCCTCGGGCGCAAAGCGGTCGACGGCGTCTTGGCAGGCGGTTTTGAACAACGTGGCGGTATCGCCCCCCAGATCGCGAGCTTGAAAGGTGGTATAGGTCACCGGTGGGCGGTGGTCGCGCCGTTCGATCATGGTGAAGAGCAGATCGGCATAGGTATCACCCTGCGGCGCGTGCAGCACATAGTGCAAGCCCTTCATGCCAGTGGCGACGCGCATGGCCCCCACATGGGGCGGGCCTTCATATGTCCAAAGGGTAAGCTTCATGCGGTCCCCCTCGCCGGGGGCGCTTCGCCCCCCGGACCCCCAGAGGATATTTGAACACATATGAAAAGGCGGGTCATTCGGCAGCCTCGATCCGAGGGGCCAACGGGGCCAAAAGGGCGCGCCGGCGGAGGGGCCGGGCGAAAAGGGCTGCGAGGTCACCAGCTTGTTCGTAAAAATGCACTGGGGTGAAGACCAGCTCGATGGCCCATTTGGTGGCCATGCCCTCGGCCTCCAACGGGTTGGCGAGGCCCAGCCCGCAAACGGTAAGATCGGCGCGGGCGGCGCGGGCGCGGGTGAGTTGCTTGTCGACGTCTTGACCTTCGGAGATCGTTGGGCCGTGGGCCAGCAGGGCCAGTTCAGGGGCCAGAAGGTCGCGGTGCAGGAAGGGGGTGCCAACCTCAATCGCGGTCATGCCGCATTCGCGGGTGAGAAAGCGCGCGAGGGGGATTTCAAGCTGGCTGTCGGGGAAGAAGAAGATCGATTTGCCCGAAAGCGTTTGGGCCGAGGCGGCAATTGCTTTTTCGGCGCGGGCACGGGGTGCGGCGGTGACTTTGGCGAAAAGGTCGGGGTCAACACCGAATTCGGTGGCGATGGCTTGCAGCCAAAGGGTCGTGCCTTCGGCCCCGAAGGGGAATGGGGCAGGAATGTGGCGCGCTCCACGGCGGGTGAGGGCTGCATGGGTGTCGCCCAAGAAGGGTTGCATCAGGGCAAAGACCGTGTTGGGCCCGATGGCGAAGGCATCAGCACTGCGCCGGGCGGGCAGGCAGCGCACCTTTGTGATGCCAAGGGCGGCAAGCAGGCCCATGGCCTGATCTTCGACCACATCGGGCAAGGCGCCCACCAAAAGCAGTTCCTTTTCCGCCGTGGAGCCCAGCGTGGGCACCATCGAGGCGAGGCAGGCATCTTCGCCTTGGGTAAAGGTCGTCTCGATCCCCGAGCCGGAATAGTTCAGCACGCGCACATGGGGGGCGTGCTTGACGCTCATCCGTTCGGCGGCGCGGTGCAGGTCAAGTTTGATGACCTCAGAGGGGCAAGAGCCCACCAGAAACAACTGGCGAATGTCAGGGCGGCGCGACAGAAGGCGATCAACCTCGCGGTCAAGCTCGGTTTGGGCATCGGCAAGGCCGGCCAAGTCTTTCTCTTCTAGAATGGCAGTGCCAAAGCGGGGTTCAGCGAAAATCATGACACCTGCGGCCGATTGCAACAAATGGGCACAGGTGCGGCTGCCGACCACCAGAAAGAAGGCATCCTGCATCTTGCGATGCAGCCAGATGATTCCCGTCAAGCCACAGAAAACCTCGCGCTGGCCGCGCTCTTTAAGGACGGGGGTGTTGGTGCAACCCAAGGCGGGGGCGGGGGCGTTCATGCGGACACCGCCGCATCCAACCGCGCGGCGCGTAGTTTCAAGATGAACTGGGCAGCGTTGACAGCATAGGTGGCATAGGCCGCCAAGGCCAAGGTCATCTGACCCGTATGATCCAAGGAACCTGTAAAAAGGGCAAAGAGATAGGCGGTGTGCAGGGCGATCACCGCAAAGCTGAACATATCCTCCCAGTAGAAAGCCGGGGCCAGAAGATACTGACCGAAAACAACTTTCTCCCAAATGGCGCCGGTGATCATGATCACATATAAGAA
>CAXNKP010000038.1:0-10618 GCA_964202815.1 Stagnihabitans sp.
CAGTTTCAGAAATAATCTTCTCAAATGCCAGCACTCTGGAGCTCAATGATATCCCATAAAACAACGCTAAGCCAAAAAGTAAGGCCTTTGGGGTATCCAGCATTCTTCTTTTCACCCCACCACCTCTGCCACGTCCAGCACGGCATGCAGCATCACATCCGTGCCCGCCGCTGCCCATTGCGGCGAGATTTCTTCGGCCTCGTTATGGCTCAACCCGCCAACACAGGGGCACATAATCATCACGGTCGGGGCCACGCGGTTGATCCAGCAGGCGTCATGGCCTGCGCCCGAGACGATGTTTTGATACGAATAGCCCAGTTTTTCAGCCGATTGGCGCACCAGCGATACAAGGCCCACATCAAAGGTCACAGGGTCAAAATGCCCGACATCTTCAATCTCAACCCCCAATCCCAGCTCAGCCGCCACGGCATGGGCGGCGCGGATCACTTCGGATTTCATCGCTTCCAGTTTGGTCAGTTCAGGGCTGCGGATGTCGACGGTAAACACCACCTTGCCCGGAATGACGTTGCGCGAATTGGGATAGACTTTGACCTGCCCAACAGCCCCCACAGCATTGGGCTGATGGCTCATGGCAATTTGATGCACCCGCTCGGTGACGCGCGCCATCCCAAGCCCTGCATTCACCCGCATGTTCATCGGCGTTGATCCGGTATGGGCGTCTTTGCCGGTCAGGGTGATTTCCAACCACCACAGGCCTTGGCCATGGGTGACGACCCCAATCGTCTTGCCCTCAGCCTCCAAGATCGGCCCTTGTTCGATATGCAGTTCGAACATCGCGTGGATTTTGCGCGCCCCCACCGTTTCATCGCCGACCCAGCCGATCCGTGCCAACTCCTCGCCAAAAGCCTTGCCGTCTGGATCACGGCGAGATTTGGCGTAATCTTCGGTATGCAGGCCGGCAAAGACGCCTGATGCCAGCATGGCGGGGGCGAACCTTGCACCCTCTTCATTGGTCCAGTTGGTCACAACAATCGGGTGTTTGGTTTGGATGCCCAGATCGTTCAGGCTGCGCACCACTTCCAAAGCGCCCAACACGCCCAGCACCCCGTCATAGCGCCCGCCGGTCGGTTGGGTGTCCAGATGGCTGCCCATATAGACCGGCAGCGCCTTGGGGTCGGTGCCGGCACGGGTGGCAAACATATTGCCCATCGTGTCAACGCCCATTGTCATGTCGGCATCACGGCACCAGCGCGCAAACAGGTGGCGGCTCTCGCTGTCAGCATCGGTCAGGGTCTGGCGGTTGTTTCCGCCCGCAATGCCCGGACCGATCTGGGCCATCTGGTCCAAGCTGTCCCAAAGGCGCGCCGCATTGATGCGCAGGTTTTCACCGGGTGCGGGCATGGCTCTCTCCCCTTATGTCGCCGGGGTCTTGATGCCTCTTGCGACGAATCTTTTCTTGACTCTATGGTCAAGCACAAGCGCACCACAGCCTGACCAACCGGTCAAGAAAATTCTGATGCAAACCTCATGACAGATGCCCCCCGCCCGCCCCGCCGCACCGAAATTCGGCAACAGAATGAAATGCTGATCCTGCAAGCCGCCGAGAAAGTCTTTGCCGAGGCGGGCTTTGGCGGGGCGACGATGCAACTGATCGCGGATATGGCGGGGCTGCCCAAGGCCAATCTGCATTACTACTTTCCCACCAAAGAGGATCTTTACCGCCGCGTCGTGTACGACATCTTTGAAATCTGGCTGCACGCCGCCGACAGCATGGACCAAGCCCCCGGCCCAATCGAAGGCATTGGTGCCTATATTCAGGCCAAGATGGAGATCTCACGCCGCCACCCCAACGGGTCCAAAGTCTGGGCGTTCGAGGTGATGCACCGCGCCCCCGTCATTCAGGATTATCTGGAAACCACCCTGCGCGCTTGGACCACAGGCCGTGTGCGCCTGATCGAACGCTGGATCGCCGAGGGCAAGATGGCACCCGTTGATCCTGAACATCTGCTATACATGCTGTGGGCCACCACCCAGCACTATGCCGATTTCGGCCACCAGATCGAAACCCTCAACGCGGGGCCCTTAAGCGATGCCGATTGGCAAAAGGCCACAAACAGCGTGAAAACCATGATCCTGCGCGGTATTGGTGCGCTCTAACCCCATTTCCAAACCCGGCCCCGCGCCCTAGGGTGGACAAATGATCCGCGACAGGAGAGCCCATGACCACCCCCACCTTGCCCGAGCTTGAGGCCGAAGAATCCAACCTGATCCTGCCCTATTTCGACGAAACCATGGCGCTTCTGCTCGGCAATGCCATTACCGCCATCGCAGTGGCGCGCAAATCGCCCGTGGTGATCAATATCCGCAACGCCAACCGCTGCTTTTTTCACGCCAGCCTGCCCGGATCTTCGGCCCATAACGACAATTGGGCGCGACGTAAATCGAATGCAGCCCTGATGACGGGCCATGCCTCTTTGCTGATCGGCATGCGCCACGCGGCCCATAACCGCACGATCGAGGGCGAAGGCTGGTCGCTGGCTGACTTTGCCGACAGTGGCGGTGCGGTGCCTTTGCGCGTTGCAAATGCAGGCATCGTTGCTGTGGCAACCGTGTCTGGCCTGCCGCAGGTGGAAGATCACAAGATGGTGGTCGAGGCGATCCGCTCGGTCATGGGCTAAGGCCAAAGCGTCAGCGCCTGATCGGGCGGCTGTTATTTCAGCTCGATTTCCACAAAGCTCATAGGCGCGGTACCGTCGTTGACCACGTTATGCTCAACCCCTTGCATGCGGCGATAGGCCGTGCCCGCCTTGACCAGAACACGGCGCTCTGCGCCGCCGGGTTCTTCCAGCAACATCGGGCAATCGGTGACGGCGGTGATGACGTAATCATGGCCGTGGCGATGCCATCCGGTTTCAGCACCGGGGGCAAAGTCAAACCGGGTGACGATAACGCGGTCATCTTCGACAAGTTGCGTGGCGGTGCAGGCAGGTCGCATGGGGCTCTCCATAGGGGATGCCCCTTGATAAGACGCGAAAGGTGCTGCCGCCAGCCCCTTCACAAACCTGTTTGCATCTGGTTGCGTTTTGCGAAACCCTGCGACCCAAGGGGCACAGACAGGACCCAATGCTGAAACCCAAGACCCGAATCCAAGAACGCAACCACCTCGCCATTCTGGAAGCGGGGCTGGATGTCTTTGCAAAGCAAGGCTTTCGCGGCGCAACCTTGGACCAGATAGCCGAGGTGGCAGGCCTGTCAAAGCCCAACCTGCTGTACTACTTCCCCTCAAAAGACGCAATTTATGCCGCCATTCTTGATCGGCAGTTGGAAACCTGGCTGGACCCTTTGCGCCAAATCGACCCCGCGGGCGAGCCTGTGGCGGAGATGATGGCCTATGTGCGGCGCAAACTGGAATTATCGCGCGATCATCCCCGCGAAAGCCGGCTTTTTGCCAATGAGGTGCTGCAAGGCGCTCCACGTTTGCTAACGGGGATCGCGGGGCCGCTCAAGGCGCTGGTCGATGAAAAAGCGGCTGTTCTGCAAGGCTGGATGGACGAAGGGCGCATGGCGCGGTTGCATCCGGTGCATCTGATCTTCTCGGTTTGGTCGCTGACGCAGCATTACGCCGACTTTGATGTGCAAGTCCGCGCCGTGCTGGGCCCCGGCCATGATCCCTTTGACGAGGCGGAAGCCTTTCTGGATCATCTTTTCCGCCGTACCCTGTCGGTCGGTGCGACCCCCTTGCCCTTGGTTTTGAGATAAAATCTGCCGGTCCAAAAGATCGTACAAGGCATCGCTGGACGCGGCCCTGTGGCGGGTGTAACCAGCGGACGAAATAGGTCCTCGGCCACGGGTCATGAACGAACAAAACAGCACAGACGAACCGGTTTCTGCCAAAACCGAGCCCCAGACTGCCCCTGCCGACGCGGCGCAGCCCTCTCAATCTGCCCATGAAAAGCCTAAAAACTTAGGAAAACTGATGCTTGGCTGCATCGGGGTGGTTTATGGCGACATCGGCACCTCGCCGCTTTATGCCTTGCGCGAATCCCTGCACGGCGCGGGGTGGGATGGCAAGAACGGTGCGGAGGTGGTGGGAATCGTCTCGCTGCTGTTGTGGACCTTGGTGCTGATCGTCACGATCAAATATGTGCTTTTGATCATGCGCGCCGATAACCGCGGTGAAGGCGGCACCTTGTCGCTGGTGGCTTTGGTGCAACAGGCGCTCAAACGGCGACCGGGGTGGTTGATTGCGATTGGCGTGGTGGGAATTTCGCTGTTTTTTGGCGATGCCATGATCACGCCCGCCATGTCGGTTTTGTCGGCGGTGGAAGGCATGGCCATCGTGGCGCCTAGCTTTGCGCCCTATGTGGTGCCTGCGACTGTGGGAATCATCATCGGCCTTTTTCTGTTCCAAGCCCAGGGAACCGAGCGCGTCTCGATCCTGTTTGGGCCGATCATGGTGGTTTGGTTTTTGACCATGGCAGGCCTTGGGGTGATGCATATTGGAGACAATGCCAAAATCCTTGCGGCCCTCAATCCTTATCATGCGCTGACCTTTCTGGCTGATCATAAGCTTGGATCGTTTTTTATCCTCGGCTCGGTCTTTCTGGCTGTGACAGGGGGCGAGGCGCTTTATGCCGATATGGGCCACTTTGGTCGCACCCCTATTCGATGGGCGTGGAGCGTGTTGGTTTTTCCGGCCCTTGCACTCAGCTATCTGGGGCAAGGGGCCTTTGTGCTAAGCAACCCGGCCGCGGCCAGTGATCCCTTCTTTTTGATGGCCCCAACGGTGCTTTTGTTACCCTTGGTCATTTTGGCCACGGCGGCGGCGGTGATCGCGTCGCAGGCGGTGATATCTGGTGCCTTTTCGATGATGCAGCAGGCCGTTCAAATGGGCCTTCTGCCCCGGCTGGAAATTCGCCACACCTCTGAAACCCAACACGGCCAGATCTACATGCCGCGCGTCAACATGATTTTGATGTTGTCTGTGATCTGTCTGGTGATCACCTTTGGGTCGTCCAGCAGGCTGGCCTCGGCCTATGGGATCGCTGTCAGCGGAGACATGGTGATCACCACGATCTTGGCTTTCGTGCTGTTTTTCAAGGCGTGGAAATGGCCACTGGTGGTGGTGATCGGCGTTGTGGCGCCAATCTTGATCGTGGAACTGATGTTCTTGGGCGCAAATATGATGAAACTGCATGACGGCGGTTACGTGCCGGTGGCGATTGCGGCGACCATGTGTCTGCTGATCTGGTCTTGGGTGCGCGGCACCAACCATGTGAAGCAAAAGGCAGCAGATTCGGCCATATCGCTGGCCAAACTGATCGCCATGCTGGACAAATCGCAGCCCATGTCTGTGCCCGGCACGGCGGTGTTTTTGACCCAAGACCCCAACACAGCACCCTCGGCCTTGCTGCATAATCTCCAGCATAACCGCGTTTTGCACAGCCAGAATTTCATCGTGACGGTGACGGTGGCCAATACCCCCACCGTGTCGGATGAAAAGAAAGTCACCATCGAGCGGTTGTCAGACCGCTTTGTGCGCGTGGTGCTGACCTTTGGCTATATGGAACGCCCCAATGTGCCGCGCGGATTGTCACTGGCGCGCAAAAGGGGCGAGAAGTTTGATATCATGACCACCAGCTTCTTTTTGAACCGCCGCACTTTCCGCTCTGCCCGCAATCAAGGCCTGCCCCTGTGGCAAGAGAGGATCTTTATCGGCATGTCAAAATCCGCCGCCGATGCTACCGCGTTTTACGGATTGCCGTCGAACCGTGTGGTTGAAATGGGTCAGCAGATGAGCATCTAAGACCCCCGCGCACGAGTATTTGCGCCTCGGTGAAACTGCAGCCTTAGGCGGTAGGATTGTCGCGCTGGTAGATCCAGTCGTGGTCAGGATCATTCGCAAAGCGCCATTTGCGTAAGGGGCCGGCCATGACGTTAAGGTAGTACATCTCATAGCCATAAGGCGCGCCGCAGGGGTGGTGGCCTTTGGGCACCAAGGTAACGTCATGGTTCTTGACGGCCATGGTTTCATCCAAACTGCCATCTTCAGTATAGACGCGCTGGATGCCAAAGCCTTGAGCGGGGTTCAGGCGGTGGTAATAGGTTTCTTCCAGATAGGTCATGCGGGGAAAATCATCCTCGTCATGGCGGTGGCTGGGGTAGGAAGACCAGTTGCCTTGGGGGGTGAAAACTTCCGTCACCAGCAAACTTCCAGCCACGTCGCGGCTTTCCATGGCGATGTTGTTGACAAAACGGGTGTTGGCCCCTGTGCCGCGCGGCAGCATCGAAATGCCCTCTGGCCCCAAGCGGCGGGCGGGATAGGTGCCTTTGGCGGGCGCAGTGCAAACGGCCAAGGTGCAGGCGGTGGTGGCCACGGCGCGCCACGAGGTATCGCCGGGAAGATAAACGCAATGCGGCGGGGTCTTTTCGAACACGCTCATCCGGTCACCCATTTCGCCGAAATCTTGGCCTGCGCCCGTGATTTGGGCTTTGCCTTCGACCAGCGCCAAGATGACCTCGAGATCACCTGTTAGCTCGGCTGCGGTTTCGCCAGCCCCAAGACGGTACAGGCCGAAGCCCACATAGGACCAACCCGCGCCTTGGGCGGTGATGTCATGCACCTTGCCTGTGGTGCCGGTTGGTTTGCGCAGCAAATGTGACATGACAGACCCCTTTGAAATGACGAAACCCTTTAGCGCACCAAAGCCTGATGCGCTGCCCCAGCGACATAGGCATCGCGGGCGGCCTGAACTTCGGGGCGCACCGAAACCTCGGGCACGGCCACCTCCCACCAGCTGCCGCCACCGCCGGTGCCGGGCATGGGATCGGTGTCAATCACGATCACTGTCGGCAGGCGGGCCGACTTGGCGGATTGCATCGCGGTTTCAAGATCCTCCACCGTGGCCGCCTTGACCACATGCGCCCCCATCGACCCGGCATGGGCCACAAAGTCGATGTTGGCGGTGTTGACGTGATAGCTGTCAGCCAAAAGGTTGTTGAACGGCGCGCCACCTGTGGCTTTTTGCAGGCGGTTGATACAGCCAAAGCCGCGGTTGTCGGTAAGGACCACGGTAAAGGGCACGCCCATCATCACTGCCGTGGCCAATTCGCTGTTGGCCATCATATAACTGCCATCGCCCAGCATACAGACGACATCGGCCTCAGGCCGCGCCATTTTCACACCCATCGCTCCGGCAATTTCATAGCCCATGCACGAAAAGCCGTATTCCATGTGATAGCCACCCTTGGCGGTGCGCAAAAGCGTATGCAGCGCGCCGGGCATGGTGCCTGCGGCACTCATCACGATCGAAGTTTTGCCCGTGTTGCGCTGCACAGCACCAATCACCTGCGCATCGCTGGGCAATTGATTGCTTGCTGGAACCGCGGTTAGGCCATCGACGGTGGCAAACCACGCATCACGGGCGGCAAAGTCAGGGTCGGCAAAGCGGGTGGGCCCCAAAGCTGCACTGATCTTTTCCAACGCCACTTTGGCATCTGACACCAGCGCCATGGCCCCGCGTTTGGCCGCATCATAGCCATGCACGTTGATCGACAAAATTTTACGCCCGGGGGCAGAAAAGACCGTCCACGACCCTGTGGTGAAATCCGAAAACCGCGTGCCAACCCCGATCACCAGATCAGCTTTCGCCGCAAGTTCATTGCCACAAGCAGTGCCCGTCACACCCGGTGTGCCAAAATGCAGCTTTTCGTCACCGTCGACAGCGCCTTTGCCGGCTTGGGTTTCCACCAAGGGGATGTTGTGGGTGCGCGCAAAGGCCAGCAAAGCTTCTTGCGCGCCGGAATAAAGAACGCCGCCGCCTGCTACGATCAAGGGTGACTTGGCAGCTTTGATTGCCACCACAGCAGCGGCAAGCTCGCGCGCATCGGGTTCGGGGCGCGAGATGTACCAGACCTTGGGGTCAAAGAATTCGACAGGGTAATCATAGGCCTCAGCCTGTGTGTCTTGGCAAAAGGCCAGCGTCACGGGGCCGCAATTGGCTGGATCGGTCATCACCCGCAAGGCGCGGGGCAGGGCGGTCAGCAGATGCTCGGGGCGGCTGATGCGGTCGAAATAACGGCTGACGGGGCGGAAGCAATCATTGGCCGACACGGTGCCATCATCAAAATCTTCGACCTGTTGCAGCACGGGGTCAGGCGCGCGGCTGGCAAAGACATCGCCCGGAATAAGCAAGACCGGCACGCGGTTCACATGCGCCAGCGCCGCCGCAGTGACCATATTCGTAGCCCCCGGCCCGATGGACGAGGTGACAGCCATTGCCCGTCTGCGGTTCATGGTTTTGGCATAGGCAATGGCCGTGTGGGCCATGGTCTGCTCGTTCTGGCCGCGCCATGTGGGCAGGGCGGGGCCGATGCCGTGCAATGCCTCGCCCAAGCCTGCCACGTTGCCGTGGCCGAAGATCGCCCAGACGCCGGCGATGAAGGGTTCACCCTCTTGCGTCATCTGAACGGACAGCCATTTCACCATGGCTTGGGCGGCAGTTAGGCGGATCGTGGTCATTTTGCTGCTCCTTGCCCATTGCGGGCGTCATCCCAATACCCCACCAAACGGCGGTAATTGGCGGCCATCGTGGCCACGGCGGTTGCGTCATCTATCTTGCCCGCTATCCAATCGCGCCCGACATCGGCGTGGATCGTGCGGCCCACGGCAAAGCCTTTCACCAGCGGAAAGGGGGCTGCAAGCCGGAACGAGGCGGCGAGTTCTGCCTCGGTCTGGCCCAGCCCCAAAATGACGATGCCTTGCACATAAGGATCATTCGCCTCGATCGCGGCACAGGTGGCGGCCCAAGCTTGCGTCGTTTGCATCGGTTCCAGCTTCCACCAATCAGGGAAGACGCCAATATCATACCAGCGCTCGATCAGGCGGGCATTGGTCAAATCATCGACCGGCCCAACCTTGGAAGGGATAAGTTCCAACAACATCTCAAGCCGATTGCGCCGACAGGCGGCAAAAAGGCGGGTGACGGTGTCTTCTTGGGCGGCGCGCATCTCGTCGGGGTCGTCAGGGTGACAAAAGCACAAAACCTTGACGATATGCTCCAAAGGCCATTCCGACAGGCCGCCGAAATCGGGGCCAATCTCGGGTTCCAGCGTCAGCGGGCGCGAGGTGGGCCATTCCACCGGACGGCCAATCCACAGCCCTTGCCCTGCCGCACGGTACAGCGCCGTGCGCCCAAGGCGACTGTCACACAGCAGGCCAAACCCCTCACGGCCCTGCGCCACAGTCAGCGTGGCATCCAAGCACAGGTCCTTGAAGGACGCGATCTTTTCAGGCGTGGCGCCGGGCAAATCCTCTAGCTGAATGCGGTGGTCATAAGCAAAGGCTTTGACCTCGCCCCAAACTTTCCGGCGGTTGGTGGCCCAATGCACCTGCTCTAGCGCCAAATCCTTGCGTAAAGCCTTGTTGACGATCCCGCGCCTAAGGAAAAACTGCATCTCTTCCCAAGACGGGTAAGCCGGCGTGCAGCCATGGCGAGAAACAGCGAAAGCACCACAGACATTGGCATATTTCAGGGCTGTGGGCCAAGGTTCATCATCCAACCAGCCTTTGAGCAAGCCTGACATAAACCCATCGCCCGCGCCCAAAACGTTAAACACCTCGATCGGAAAGCCGGGGCCGGTTTGGCCGTCGTCCAAGCTGTCAGGCACCGCACCGGTAAAGGCCACAGCGCCCATGGGTCCGCGCTTGCACACTAAAGTGGCCTTGCAAACTGCACGCACGGC
Source organism: Stagnihabitans sp. (assembly GCA_964202815.1). GTDB lineage: Bacteria > Pseudomonadota > Alphaproteobacteria > Rhodobacterales > Rhodobacteraceae > Stagnihabitans. Next base: position 9,706 of record CAXNKP010000038.1, read on the forward strand.
ACGCAACGCGGCGATGGTGTCGGTGGTGCCGCCTGCGATATGAAACTCTTCTTCCGTGCCAACGATCAGATCAAACAAGTGCAGCGTCTGCTGCAACTTGGCCGTCACCTTGGCGCTTTCGATAAAGCGGCTTTCGCCGTCACCATGGCCTGCGAGGCCCCAAAGGTTAGGACGATAGTCGATGTCCAAGGCTGTGCGCGCCCCGTGTTTACGCGCCAATGTCAGGGCCTTGAGCACCGCAGCCTCGGTCTTTGGGTGCGACAGATGGGTGCCCGTGGCCACGACCGAGCGGGATTGGGCAATGAACCCCTCGTCAATATCATCTTCACACAGCGCCATATCAGCGCAGTTTTCGCGGTAAAAGATCAAGGGGAACTGCTTTTCATCGCGTATTCCCAGCAAAACCAGTGCCGTCAGCCGCTCTGGATCGGTTTTAACCCCGCGCGTGTCGACACCTTCTTTCGCCAGCTCTTCCAAGATAAAGCGGCCCATATGCTCGTTGCCAACCCGCGTGATCAGCGCCGACTTCAGGCCCAAACGCGCCGTACCCGTGGCCATATTGGTGGGCGATCCGCCGACATATTTCTGGAAAGAGGCCATATCTTCCAGCCTACCCCCAACCTGCGCACCGTAAAGGTCAACCGAGGATCTCCCAATGGTGATCACATCAAGGGTTTTCATTGCCAAGGCTCCCAACTTCGCGCAGGGCCAAGACTCAGGGGCCGGACTGCAATTTTTAGAATTTTTATTCTAAAAATTCAGCGATGGCAAAGGGTTTTCTTAAGCCCTTAGCCCCCGCGCGCCGATCCTATCGCGACAGCCAAGGCAATAGCCATGGCAATCGTGGCTGACAAGGACCGAAAGGCGCCAAAATCCACCTCCGGCACGGTTAAAATCGCATCCGAAAACCGCA
>CAXNKP010000039.1:0-10514 GCA_964202815.1 Stagnihabitans sp.
CATAGGCAAAACCCACGGTCAAGACACCCAAGAACACCATCATCGACCAGAAAGCCACCATGCTGATATCGGCGAAGGCGACTGCCCATGGGAAAAGAAAGGCGACCTCTAGATCGAAGATGATGAACAAGATCGACACCAGATAAAACCGCACATCAAACTTCATCCGCGCATCGTCAAAAGCGTTGAAACCGCATTCATAAGCCGAAAGCTTTTCAGGATCAGGGTTGCGCACCGCAATCAGGGCGGCTGACAGAATCAACACCACCCCAAGGCCCAAGGCTACGGCCAACAGCACTAGAATGGGCAAGTAGTCACGCAGAAGACTGTCCACAAAGAGCTCCTTCAACCGATTTCACAAAGGCACCACAGGCGGCCCCATCCAAAGTTGCGCCTCGTTTACCCCCACCCCTTAGCGGGGTCAACCAAGGGTGGGGGGAAATTGCGGGATTTCGTGGGCTTAAGCCACAGCCAGCGAAGCCCGTTGTTTTGTAGAATCTGAGAATAGTTCAACTCTCAGACAGTTTTGTAATCATGCGAGAAAAACCATGCGCGCCTTGGGATTTCGCCTGCTTATGCTCGCCACCCCTGCCCTGTCAAAAGAGGTCGGGGTCGACTGGACGGGCAACGACATCGTGATCAAGGCCATCCGTGACCCCAAGGTGGCGGGGGTGACCAGCCATATCGCTTATTTCGACCGCTCTGTGCTGGACCGTTTGTCGAATGCCAACTGTTTTGAGGATCCGTCCAATTCCTCCATCGCCTGCCGGCAGACGAGACCGCTGAGCTTAGGCAACATCGACACCTCGCCACTGGGCGAGGATGGGTTCATCTGGTCGCCCTTACTTATCTTCAAATCGCTGAATGTGACGCGGATTTTTAACCAAAAGACTCAGGTGCTGATCTGTTTGACCTATACGAATGATCTAACCCAAGGCAGTGCCAAGATGTCGATCTGCACGGTGCCACGTTATGGGACGACCAAGCCTTAGGGCCTAACCCAGAAACTTGCCCGCAATCTTGCCCAAGTGATGCGCCAGTTTGACGGTTTCTGACGTGCCGGGGGGATGCTTTGTGTCCATCGGTGTGGACTCAATCGCCGTCTGGGCTTTTTCGCCCACTTTTTTCAGCGCGACTTGGACGCCTTTGTTGACGGTTTGGCCCATGACGCGGTGCAGCGTGGCTAGGATAAGTCGGTTCATCTTAATCCTCAAAAAGCTCGGATTGGTCCGAGGGTTGGGTGTCATCGTCGTGTGTGGCTTGGCTCGCGGGCAAGGGGCGGCTGTCGAGCAAGCCTGCGGCGCGCAGTTCTTTCAGGCCGGGCAGGTCGCGCGCCGATTCCAAGCCAAAATGGTCTAAAAAGGCTTCGGTGACAACAAAAGTCACAGGCCGCCCCGGTGTCATGCGACGGCGGCCAAGGCGGATCCAATCCAGTTCCAGCAGTTGATCCACTGTGCCACGGCTGACGGCCACGCCGCGAATCTCTTCAATCTCGGCACGGGTGACGGGTTGGTGATAGGCCACGATGGCCAAAGTTTCGATGGCAGCCCGCGACAGTTTGCGCGTTTCTGTACTTTCTTGATGCATCAGATAGCCCAGATCAGGGGCCGTGCGAAAAGCAAAGGCGGGGCCTATTTGCACCAGACGCACGCCGCGCCCCTCGTACCTGCGGCGCAGGCGGGCCACCGCTTCGGCAGGATCGCAGCCTTGGGGCATGCGCCGTTCCAATTCGGCCAACGTGACAGGCTCAGCTGAGGCGAAAAGAACGGCTTCCACCATCCGTTCTTGCTCGCCCATGGGCGGGGCTGCAAAAAGGCTCAGTTCGGCCGGATCCATCAGGCCTCTCCCTTGGCGCGCATCAGAAGCGGGGCGAAGATTTCCGCTTGCTTCAGCTCCACTTGGCCACGCTTGGCCATTTCCAAAACAGCGGCAAAATGCGCCGCCGTGGCAGAGCGTCGGCGCGCGGGCGAGGAACCCCAGCCTTGGGGCAAGAATGAGATCAAATCCGACCAAGCCCCCATATAGCCTAGCAGGCCCCGCATCCGATCAAGCGCCTGTTCCATGGTGAAAACATGGTCACGGTCAAAGGCATAGGGGCGAAAGTCGTCGCGGGTGCGGATGCGGGCATAGGCGCGCATCAGATCAAGAAGCGAGGCGTCATCGCGCAAGACCTTGCGGATCGAGGACCCCTCTGGCTGGCCGCGCACAAAAAAACCACGGCCGCGTTGATCGCGCGCCATCAACCGCGCTGCAGCCTCGCGCATGGCGGAAAGGCGTTCCAGTTGATAGGCCAAGTGCGCGGCCAGATCTTCGGCACTGGGGCCTGCCTCACCCGGTTCGGGCGGCAAAAGCAGCCGCGATTTGAGATAGGCAAGCCAAGCCGCCATAACCAGATAATCTCCGGCAAGTTCGATGCGCAAGGCTGCGACACGGTTGACAAATTGCAAATATTGCTCGGCCAGTTGCAGCACGGATATGCGCCGCAGATCAACCTTTTGTGTGCGTGACAGGTTCAACAGCAAGTCCAGCGGGCCTTCAAAGCCGTCGACATCAATAATCAGCGCCTCTTCCGCCATACGGTCAGCGGGGGAGGGCTTTGTCCAATCGTCAGCTTGGGCCATGGGGCGCATCCCGCATAAGGACTGCAAGGTCGGACTCAAGGGCTGCAATGTCAACCGGTAAGGCGGGCTTGCGCCACGCCAGTGCTGCTTGGGCGCGCTGGCGGGTGGCGCTTGACATCTGGCCCGCAGCCAAGGCCACTTCAGCCATCTCGGCAAAATCGCCGTTGCAGTGCAAAGCCAGATCGCAGCCCGCAGCCATGGCCGCCGCCGTGCGCGTGGCCAGCGTGCCTGACAGGGCCTGCATGTTCAGATCGTCTGTCATCAACAAACCGCCAAAGCCGATTTGGCTGCGGATCACATCGATCATCACGGGTGATTGCGTGGCAGGCAAGTCATCATAGGCGGTAAAGACCAGATGCGCAGTCATAGCCATCGGCAAGTCGCTTAGCGCCTTGAACGGTGCGAAATCCTGCGCGGCCAGGTCCTGCCGCGCGGCGATGACGCGTGGCAAGTCGTGGTGCGTGTCAACGCTGGATCGGCCATGGCCGGGCATGTGTTTGACAACAGGCAGACAACCGCCGTCCAGCAGACCCTGCGCCACCGCACGAGACAGGCGAGAAACCACTTCAGGATCAGAACCATAGCAGCGGTTCTTCAAGAAGGGATGCGTGGCATCTGTGATCAGATCGGCCACAGGGGCGCAATTGGCATCAATGCCAAGGGTGCCCAATTCGCGCGCGATGATCTGATAGCGCAGGCAAAGGGCGGGTTCGGCATAAGGGCCGGCGGCAGCCACAAAATCCAAAGGTGCGGTCCATTCGCGCCAATGGGGCGCACGCAGGCGTTGAACGCGGCCCCCCTCTTGATCGATCAAAATCGGCGCATCACGGCCCACGCAGTCGCGCAGCGCCGCCGTGAGACGGCGCACTTGATCGGGGGTTTCAATGTTGCGGGCAAAGAGGATAAAACCGAAAGGGGAAAAGGCGCGAAAAAACGCCGCCTCGTCACGGCCCAAAACCGGGCCAGCGCAGCCAAAGATTGCAGCACCGCGCCCGGTATCCGTCATCTTTGCGCGACAGGCACACATTCGGTGCCTTCCGCCTGCATGGCGATGCAAAAGGCGTTGGCATCCGCCTCATTGGCCAAGCCATCGACACGCAGGCGGTAAATGGTGCGTCCGTTGGTTTCGGCCGATTGCACGATCATGGCCTTGCCATACAAGGCTCCACCAAACTTTTGCTGCAAGTCGCCAAACCTGGCGACGGCCACTTCGCGCGTTTCATAGGCACCAAACTGGGCCAGAACCGTGCCGGGGGGAATGGTGCTGGGGTCTTTTTCCACCACGTCAGGGACGATTTGCGTGCCCCCAGACACCTGAACCCGAGTGCCCCCCAAATCGGCAGGCCGCGGCTTGGGGCGTTGGGCAGGACGGGTTGCGCTGGCACTTGGATCGGCCGAAGCCTCGGCCAAGACGGCGGCAACGGCGGCATCAACGCTGTCTTGGGCCAAAACAGGGGCCAGTTCGGGGGCAGCCGCCACGACAGCGTTGGCCGGTACTGCCTCGGTGTCGTGCGAAGGGCTTTGCAGGCGTATCGCTTCGGCCCCTGCGGGCGCACCAACGGGCACATCATCGGGCTGCAAGGTCACCGACAGGGGCGCCAGCGTGATTGTATCCGCCGGTTTTGCCGTCGTCCCTATCGCGGCAATTGCATTCACGGTCAGGCCTTGGTTTGGCGCCTGAAAACCGCCCGGATCCGCCGGTGCAATCCGCATTGGGCCGCCAGCGGCCCGCATCACGGGCACGCCGGTGACATCGCGCATCGCCAAATCATAGCCCCAATAGGCCAGCCCCACCACCAAAGCCAGAGAGGTGATAGCTCCACCTAAGCTGACCCAGACCCGCGCTTCACTTAACGCTCCGCCGCGCGCACCATAAGAATTATCATAAGCCGAGCCATGCTCGTCATAATTGAAAACTGCCATGTCGCCTCACACGCAGGTGCGATACTTTGCCGCCCCTGCTTTTTGTTGCCCGTCGCCAGCCTTCTGCCCGATTAGCGCATCTCTCGTGCCGGCGTCACACCAAGAATAGCCAATCCTGACGAAATAACAACGCCTGTGGCACGGGCGAGGGCAATTTTTGCGCAAGTTGTTGCGTCTTTGCCCTCTTGGATGAACCTTAAGCTGGGGTCGTCATTGCCGCGGTTCCATAGCCCGTGGAATTCTGACGCGAGTTCATAAAGGAAAATCGCAATCCTGTGCGGTTCGTTGCCTTTGGCGGCAATTTCAACCTCGCGCGGCCATTCGGCGATTTGCTGGGCCATATCAATTTCAGCGGGATGCGAAAGCTGGGTCAAATCGGCCTGCGCAAGGGCGGCATCCGACACATCCAACCCCGCCGCCTGCGCCTTGCGCAGCACCGAATTGATCCGCGCATTGGCATATTGCACATAAAACACCGGATTGTCTTTTGACTGTTCCAGCACCTTGGCAAAGTCAAAATCCAAAGCCACGTCGTTTTTACGCGTCAACATCATAAAGCGCGTGACATCCGCGCCCGCCTGTTCCACCACATCATGAAGCGTGACGAAAGTACCGGCCCGTTTAGACATTTTGAACGGCTCGCCGTTTTTGTACAGCTTCACCAGTTGCACCAGCTTAATGTCCAAGGGCACGCGGCCCCCCGAAAGGGCGGAAACCGCCGCCTTCATCCGCTTGACATAGCCGCCGTGATCAGCGCCGAAAATGTCAATCAACTCGTCAAAACCGCGCTGCACCTTGTCGAAGTGATAGGCGATGTCAGGGGCAAAATAAGTCCAAGATCCGTCCGATTTCATCACAGGCCGGTCGACATCGTCGCCGTGCGCGGTAGAGCGAAACAGGGTTTGAACCCGCGCCTCGTAATCTTCGGGGACTTTGCCTTTGGGCGGTTCCAGCGTGCCTTCATAGATCAGCCCCTGATCGCGCAGCGTCTGAATCGCAGCCTCGATCTGGCCCGTACCGTACAGCGCTTTTTCGGAGGAATAGACATCCATCCGTACGCCCAACTGCGCCAGATCGTTGCGAATTTCTTGCATCATCATGGCAGAGGCATAGTCGCGCAGATCCGTCAGCCAGACCGATTCGGGCTGGTTAAGCAGGCTGGTGCCGTATTTCTCTTTCAAGGCCGCACCCACGGGCACCAGATAATCGCCCGGATAAAGCCCCTCGCGAATTTCAGGTTCCAGCCCATTGGCCTCGCGGTAGCGTTCATAAGCAGACCGCGCCAGCACATCGACCTGTGCGCCGCCGTCGTTGATGTAATATTCCCGCGTAACGCTCCACCCAGCAAAAGCCAAAAGGTTGGACAGCGCATCCCCCACCACAGCCCCGCGCACATGGCCCACATGCATCGGCCCCGTGGGGTTGGCCGAGACAAACTCCACATTCACCTTGCGACCGGCGCCCGCCTGCGAGCGGCCGTAATCCGCCCCATCGGTCAGCGCCGATTTGACAACGCTTTGCCAGACAAGATTAGACAGCCGCAGGTTCAAAAACCCCGGCCCTGCCACATCAGCCGCCATGATGCGCGCGTCTTTGGCCAAACGCGCCGCCAGCGCATCAGCAATCGCGCGCGGCGCAAGGCCCGCAGGCTTGGCCAGCACCATCGCGGCATTGGTCGCCATATCGCCATGCGCTGCATCACGGGGCGGTTCCACCGCGACATGGGCAAACTCCAGCCCCTGCGGCAGGGTTCCGTCTGCCGTCATGGCGGTAAGTTCTGCCACCACAAGGGCGCGGATATCGGCGAAGAGATTCATCTGATCAAATCCTGTCTTGTTCCCTGCGGGATGCCAGACAGGAGGACGCAGGTCAAGGACAGGCGCTTTGCCACAAAGGCCGCGGCCGCCCAAAGCAGGGGCGGCCGAGAAAGATTTAGCTTTTTGAAGATGGTTTTTGACGGATGTAATGCGCCTCACGCGACCCAAAGAACATCGTGATCACCGCCCCCAAAAGCCACCATAAAGGCTGCGGAACAGAGGCCAAAACCTGCATTTGGGTTTCAAACCAAGCCGGATATAGGCCCGCCACCACAAAAACCCCCAAAGTGCCCAAAGCCATAAGCGGGCGCGGCAAGCGGTTTAGCGCGTCAATCAAACGGTCATAGCCCGCCTTTCCCGTGGCGGTTTTAGGCTGCACCTGCGGCAAAGGGCCAGCGGCCCCTGTCGCCAATTCTTGTGCCAAGGTTTCAGCTTTGCTGACAATTTTTTTAAAATCCATTGGATGTCCTTTCATCGCCAGGCCGCGACGCGGGCCTGATGTTGGGTTTGGGTCAAGTGCAAGGCGGGGGGCAAAAACACCTCGGCCCGCGTGATCCACCCGCCTTTGCCGCCATCACGCCGCACCGCATATTTGCGGCTGGCGGGGCGGGCATCGGCGAGCTGATAGTAAAATTCGCGCCGCGCGGCTCCGTACAAATCAACCAAAGCCTGCGCGTCACAGGCTTTCATGGCGGCCAAAGTGGCAGGGCCAAGGACGCCATCACAACGCACCTTGTGGCCTTGCGACACAAGCACCCTTTGCAGCAATTTGATCGCCATGGGCCCTGCGTTGACATACATATCAAACACCGGGGCCTGCAAAGGATCGGGCAATAGGCAAAGACCGGGGCGGTCAAAATAGCGGGTCAGAAAAATCTCAACCGCTTGAGCTGCACTTAGGGCGCGCACATCCGCCACATCCACCACCCCGTCGGCATTCACATCCCGCGCCAAGGCCCGTAACGTGCCAAGCGTCACGCCGTGTTGCGTGGGCCCGCCCGGATCGGCAGGATCGTTCACATACCCCCCCTCGCGGACCACGATGTCTTCAGCAATTTGGCGAACGTTTGGCATAGGGCCCCCAGATTTGATGACCGGGGCGAGGATGCCGCAAGAAGGTTAATTCCGCTAAAACCCAGCGTTCTTACGGGGCGGCGGCTTTGAAAACGCCCTGCGCTTTCAAGGCGTCAATCACCTCTTTGGGCATATAGGTCTCGTCATGCTTGGCCAGTATTTCGCTGGCGACAAAGGTGCCATCGTCCATTTGCCCCATGGCAATCACGCCGGCCCCTTCGGCGAATAAATCCGGCAGAACGCCCTTGAACGCGACAGGAATCGTGTCCTTGGTATCGGTGATTGCAAAGGTGATCACATCGCCCTGCCCCCGCACCAAAGACCCCACCTCGACCAATCCGCCAAGGCGAAACACCTCTCCGGCCTTGGGCGGCATCGTGGCCACTTGCGACGGCGCGCGAAAGAAATTGATTCCGTCTTTCATCGCATAGCCTATCAGCGCAGTCGAAAGGGCCAGCGCCAAAAAGGCCACCACGATGATCTGTATGCGCCGCGTCTTTTTTAAACCCTTCATACCCGCCATGGCGCCCTCACGGAAAAATCGGGGCTAACATGAGCCCCATCGTCTCTGGCAAACCAAGCATCAGATTGGCGTTTTGCAAGGCTTGCCCGGATGAGCCCTTATTTAAGTTGTCCAGCACCGCAACCACAACCGCTCGCCCCCCCAAACGATCGCCAATCACCCCAATGTGACAAAAATTCGACCCCGCCACATCGCGGGTCGAAGGCAAAGCGCCAAAGGGCAGCACTTGCAAGAACGGTTCAACCGCGTAGGCCGCAGCCAAAGTCTGATGAACCACCGCCGGATCGCCCCTGACATAAACCGTGGCCAAAATGCCGCGGTTCATCGGCAGCAAATGCGGTGTGAATTGCACCTGCACCGCACGACCGGCAATCTTGGAAAACTCTTGGTCAAACTCGCCCAAATGCCGGTGCTTGCCACCGGCCGAATAGGTATGCGTGCCCCCCGACAACTCGGCATGCAGCAAGTTCTCCTTCGGGCTGCGCCCCGCCCCCGAAACCCCCGCTTTCAGGTCAATCAAGATCGTGTCCAAATCAATCACCCCGGCGGCAATCAACGGACGCAGCGCGAATTGCCCTGTCGCCGCATTGCACCCCGTCCCGGCCACCAACCGCGCGGCGGCAATCTCACTGCGGTAAAACTCGGTCAGGCCATAAACCGCCTCGGCCTGCAACTCGGGCTGGGTATGGGGCTGACCGTACCACTGGGCATAGGCCGCAGCGTCCCGCAGCCGGAAATCTGCGGAAAGGTCGACAATCTTCAAATCGCGCGGCAAGGCAGCTATCACCGCTTGCGTCGTGCCATGGGGTAAGGCGCAAAAGCAAAGGTCGTTCTTGGAAAAATCAATCGCCTCGATCTTGCTCAAAACCGGCAAATCCAGATGGCGCAGAAAGGGAAAAACCTCTGCCATGGTCATGCCCGCTTTGCGATCCGCCGAAAGCGCCGCGACGCGCATCTGGGGATGGGTGGCAATCAAGCGCACCAGTTCCGCCCCCGTATAGCCCGAGGCCCCAAGGATGGCGATGTTATAGATCATGTGGCGTCCCCTTCGGTGTCAAAATCTAAGCCCCCCTCTTTGGTTAGCCAAAGCGCGGATGCAAGCCCCTTTGCCCCCCGCACCCCCTATTTCATATGTGCCCAAATATCCACGGGGGTCCGGCGGGCGTGCCCCCCGGCACTGGGCCATCAGCCCAGCTTGCGCTCTCCGGCGCGGATGGCAAAAGGCAGGCGGTTTTCGCGTGGCGGTAAAGGGCAGATGGCAAAATCGCTAAAGGCGCAGGGCGGGTTGTGGGCGCGGTTGAAATCCAGCGTGATCGTCTCACCCTGCGGGTCACCGATCAAAAAGCGTGAGGCGGCATAGGTTTCCGCCCCCGCCGTGGCATCGCGAATCACAAACATCGGCTTGCCCGCTTTCCAATGTGTGGCAAGCAGCGTGACATCTTGGCCTTCATGCGTGAAATGCGCACGGTGGGTGAGGGTGACTTGCGTTGCCCCTGCCCCCTTTTGATCGACCAATTGCGCCTGTGGGGTGGCCAAAGTCTCCCACTTTGCTGTGATAATCCAAGCGGGGTCAAAGGGATAAGACGTCAACTTAACACTGCGCGGCAGGCTAAGGTCGCGCACGCGCAAAGCGGGTTGGTCCTCAACACTGTGCAGTTCCAACAACAACCCCAAAACGCGCAGCATAGGATTGCCACCTTGCGCCGTAAAGGCCAAGTCTTGGTCAGCCACACGCAACACAGCGCTTTGCGCTGTGGCCATCAGCACCCCCAAATGTTGCGGCCCAACCGACAAAACCAGATCGTTGTCTCGTGCGCGCCCAATCTTTTGGGGACCTTGGGGAATTTCCACACGGTCGGTCAAGTTTAACCAGCCATCCTCGGCCACCAAGGCCGCCAAGCGCTCTGTTTGCCAAACATCATAAAAAATCATGTGCCTATCCGATCGCGCAGATCGGCCAAATCCACCTCGCGCAGATAGCGCGGAATGTTGAACCAGATCGGGTGAAAGCCATAGCCGCCCTCGATCACCTCATCAATCGCCGATTGACGCGACCAGCCTTCGAACAAAATCCGCCAAAGAGCGCAGATCACGCCAGTCCGGTCGGCGCCATGGTGGCAATGGACAAGGACGGGCCCGGCCGACAGTGCGGCCTTCAAAGACCGCAGCGCATGAACCACACGCGCACCGTTTTTTTCCGCGACATAGCGCGATTTCATGGGCACGCGGTGCAGGGTCAACCCGGCACCCTGCGCGATGGGCGCATCCTCCACGGTTTGACGCAACGACAAAACCGACCTTACCCCAAGCCCTTGAAGCGCGCGAAATCCATCAGCGTCAGGCTGCGCTGACCGATACAGATCATCTGTCACGCGGTACAAATTCGGCAGGCCGGTCCCAAAGGAATCAACCCGGCGCGCCCATGCATCCGGGCGCGCATTGCTGCAAAGACCCGGTGTCGGCAACAAATACGCGGGCGTCACGACAAGAATCATCCTGCGCGTGATCGTTATTGCCGATGAAACACATTGTACGGGCATCGATTGCTCCTCTGGG
>CAXNKP010000040.1:0-10399 GCA_964202815.1 Stagnihabitans sp.
CCAGCTACAACATCCTGTTCAAAGGCCCCGCCGGCGGCAACTCTGCCGCCCAGATTGAGGCCACATTCAGCGTAAGGGTCTCTGCCACACTCGCTGCCATTCAAACTTGTAAAAGCTAACGGAAACTGCTATAAATACTTACATAAAACGATCAAACAAAGAGTGTAACGCATGGTAGGCACAAATCAATGAGAGTAGAAGCTTTAACTTTCTTCAGGTTTTTTGCAGCAGTTATAGTCGTGATTTTCCATTTTGGGCAGAATACCGATTTGGCTAAGCTTTCTGGACCGTTTATAGTTTCCGGACCCCAGATGGTTACCTTCTTTTTTGTATTGTCTGGCTTTGTGCTTACTATTAGTCATCAAAAAGGGATCGAAAGTCTAAGAAAATATTATATATCAAGGGCAGCAAGGATAGTTCCTGTTTATTTTTTGGCGCTCGCAATGATGGTGTACCTCTCGTTTGGCACTGGTAACAATGACATATATGCGCTTGTTTTATCTCTAACGTTTTTGCAGTCATGGTTTACACCGTATCCACTCGCCTTGAATATTGCGGGATGGTCGTTGTCTGTCGAAATGTTTTTCTACTTAACATTTCCCCTTATTATATTCATAATTCGAACTAGTAGAATTTCAGTTACTCATTTCGGTGTGCTGTGTTTCATATTTTATATATTTACGCAGGCAATGCTTTCGAACTTGATGACAGATAAGTTCTACACGGGATTCCCATCGGCATCCCATGACATAATCTATTATTTGCCGCTATCTCACTACTGTAGCTTCCTCCTTGGGATATCGGGGGGTTATTTCTACATAAATCAGGTTGCGTCTTTTCATAGAAAAGGTCCATTGCCTCTGATGGCAATGCTTTTGATGTTGAGCTTAACCTACTTATCACTACAGTATCCAGTCTTTCTTGTAAGGTTTTTTGGTGTACCTTTGGCTTACGGTAGTAGTTTCTACGCTATTTTGTTCTTATGTACAGTCTTGAGTATTGCATTATCAGAAAGTTTTGTGACCAGACTACTGTCTTTAAGGATATTTCGAATTCTTGGCGAGTCAAGTTTTGCGCTATATATTTTTCAGATCCCTGCTTGGAACATTTACCGATACCACTTGGGTGTTTCTGATAAACTAGAAATAAATTCCGTTTTCTACATATACTTCTTTTCATTGATTGTTTTTTCAGTTGTAATTTGCTATTTTGTTGAAAAACCCGCAAGGAAACTGATTTTAAAGATAGATAATTTTCTATTCAGATGAATTATCTAGAAATTTTCAATTATCTGGATATTTAAAAGGATATTTTAAATAATATTCGATGTAATCAATGAGCCGCACTAGTGTTCGCCGTCCCACAAAAAGTACCCGCGTGCCAAGAAGACTGAACCTGGTACGGCTTGAACTGGCACGACAAATTTCGCCTCCTTAGGGGGTACTTTGCGTCAGATTCAGAACACTAGGCTGACGCTAGAAGGATTTTGTTCTACCGAGAACCTCCCTATTTTTAAGTGAGTGAATTCGTAGAACTTACGCGGCTATCTTTAATTTCATTGCGGGCATTATGCCGCAGATGCCCAACTTGTGCCGGGTTGGGCAGCTCGGCCAACTTCGGGTCATGGCGCAAGACACGGGCGCCTATCTTCTTCAGTTTTGCGAAGCTTGCCCGAAGACGGAACATCGGCAAAGACCTCGGTCCCGCGCATCCAGATCGTCACCATCCAAGAGGCGATGCAGCTGCGCGACCGCGCCGTCCGCCTGCCCTCCCGGACCGCAAGTTTCAAACCCACCGCCCGTGACGAGGTAACCGGACGACAGAAGTCTCTGGACCTGTAGCAGGGGAATCGGGGGAAGGATTATGCTTTGATGAGGTTTGCGAGATAGTCATCGTTCCATGCGGCGGTTGTAAGGCGCAGGCGGATTGAATCGCGGCCTGGGGTTTTGCGTGAAAGGTTGGCGGCCATGTGCTTGACTGTGAAGATGCTCTTGAGGGCCTGATCGGTTCGCTGACTTCATCACCTCACTTGATCGCAAACGGCCCATAGCTGCCGTTCGAAGTCGCGCGATGCCGCAGTACGATGTCGCCAAAGCGGTCGTTATCGCTCACCGCAGCGAAGAGCTATGTTTGGGGCGCAGGTTAAGAATACGCGAAAGACGGCCATGCGCGCCACTCAACGATAACCGGCAGCTTGAAGCTCAAAAAGTTCTGCGTAGCGGCTGGATTGCGCGAGCAGTTCCTCATGGGTTCCAGACGCTTCTACACAGCCCTCAGCCAGCACCAGAATCCTGTCAGCCATCCGCACAGAACTGAAACGGTGTGAGATCAGCACAGCTGTTTTGCCGGCGCTTAGTTCCTTGAAACGCTGGAATACCTCGAACTCGGATCGCGCGTCGAGGGCGGCGGTCGGCTCGTCCAGGATAAGAACCTCTGCACCACGCATGTACGCGCGGGCGATGGCCAGCTTTTGCCATTCACCGCCCGAAAGCTCCACCCCGTTGCGAAAGCGTTTGCCGATCATCTGGTCATACTGGTTTGGCAGGCGATCAATCACCTGATCGGCAAGACTGCGCTTTGCCGCCTCGACAATGCGAGGGCGGTTGTTGCGTTCTTCAATCCGGCCCACGGCGATATTGTCGGCAGCAGTCAGGTTATACCGTACGAAGTCCTGGAAGATCACCCCCATGGCGCCGCGCAATTCATCAAGATCGTAGCGGCGTAGATCGTGGCCATCCAAAGTGATGCAACCCTCATCCGGATCATAAAGCCGGGCAAGCAGCTTCACCAAGGTTGTTTTGCCAGCGCCGTTTTCACCGACGAGCGCCAAGGTTTCTCCAGCATTCAGGGTAAGGTTCAAACCGCGTACCGCCCACCGTTCTGCCCCCGGATAGCGGAAGCCAACATTGTCAAACACAAAACCCTGGCGGACCGGTACAGGAAACGGCAGGGCGTCTGGGGGAGACAGGATTTCAGGCTGCGCCTCAAAAAAGCTGAACAGATCGTCCAGGTACAGAGCCTGCGCCGCGGTTGAGGAAAACGAGGTCAGCAAACCTTCCAGTAACCCGCGCAGCCGCAAGAAGGATCCCGACAGAAAGGTCAGATCGCCCAGCGAAAGCTGCCCCGACAGGGTGCCCGCGATGATCCATGCATAGGCTGCGTAGTAACCAAGAGTGCCGAGCGCCGTCAGCACGCCACCCCACAGCGCCCGTTTTTGCGCGATCTTGCGGCTGGCGGAATAGAAGCTTTCCGACAGCTCGCGGTAGCGGTCGGTCAGAAACCGATTTAGCCCAAAGATCTTGACCTCTTTGGCAGACTCAACACTCGCAGCCGTCTGACGCACATAGTCCAACTCACGGCGTTCGGGCGTGCGACCAAAATCAAGCGAATAGGTCTGGGCATTGAAATGCGCCTCACCGATGAAGGCTGGGATCAGCGCCAAAGCGAGGAGCAAGATCAGCCAAGGATTGAAGATCATCAAACCTGCCGCGAAAGTTGCAACGGTGATAAGGTTCTGCATTTGAGTGAACAGCAGGCCCATCAATGTCATGCGACCACTGGCTTGGCGGCGGGCGCGCTCCAACTTGTCCTGAAACTCCGCATCCTCAAAATCTTCCAGATCAAGGGTTGCGGCATGTTCCATCAGCTGGATGGAGGACGACGTCGTAAGCCGGTCCGACAGCAAGCTATCCACTAACCCAACCACCCTGCCGAGCACGTCAGACAAGATCGCAAGGGCAAATTCAGCCAACACATAGCTGATCAGCAATCCAAGCACATCGCTCGTCAACCACCCCCACAGATCTGCGGGGCGGTTAGGCAGGGCCGACAGCCGCACCACCTCATCAACAATCAGTTTTCCGATCCACAGCGCTGACACCGGAAGTACGGAACGGACCAGGCGCAAGGCCAAGGACGTCACCGTCAGCGGTGGGCTGGCTTTCCACACAAGCGTCAGGAATGGCCAGATATTGCGCAGCGCAGAAAACCGCGCAAGGAACGAAGGTCTTGGGGGAACAGGTGGCAGATGGGTGGGATTCACGAGGCTTCGGCTACATTTCGCATGTCGGGCACTTTGGCAGAAGAAACGCGAGCGGCAAAGCGCCAAGTTGCAAATCAGTACAACGGCACCACCCAGTTCAACTACCCCAGCAGGTGCGATCTGCGGCGCGTTGCGTAGAAAGAACGCTCTCGCCCCCAAGCCGCCGGTCGATGGAAGGGCACCGAAGCGTTGTATCTTCCCCGAGCCGGCCTTGCATGCTTCTTGCGGCGAGCCTGAGCGGTTGCAGTCTTTTTGCGAAAGGGGCGGGCGTTCGCTGCAGTTTCGGCGTGAGGATGACCGCGCGGCGGTTGTGCGTAACAATCCGGGCCTTAGGCTGTAACGTGAGCAGCAGACGCACCCTTTTCATCGGATGTGTTCAGCTTACATGTAGCTGAGAGGAAACCAGATGCTTTTGAGCCTACGTGACGTAACCAAAACCTACCCCGGCGCGGAAGCGTCGGTGCTTCATCGGATCTCGCTGGATTTGCAGGCCGGAGAGATGTTGGCCCTGACCGGAGAGTCCGGGTCGGGCAAAAGCACTCTTTTGCATTTGGCAGGTGGCCTTGATACCGCTGATGCTGGGATCGTCGCGATTGATGGCACGGACCTGACGCCGTTGGATGATCCAGGGCGGGCGGCACTGCGGCGGGGCACGGTTGGTGTTATTTTTCAACAATTCAACCTGATCCCTTCGCTGACGGTTGCGTCAAATATTGCGTTTCAGGCGCGGCTTGCAGGGCGGCATGACCCGGACCTGGCGCAACGGTTGGCCGTGCGGTTGGGTTTGACCGACCATCTGGCAAAGTATCCCGAACAGTTGTCGGGCGGGCAACTGCAGCGCGTGGCAATTGCCCGCACGCTTGCCCCGCAACCAAAGCTGGTGCTGGCCGATGAGCCGACAGGCAATTTGGATGAAGCAACGGCAGACGCGGTCTTTGCCCTGAGGTGTGAGTTGGTTGCAGAAACCGGTGCAGGCCTGATCCTTGTCACTCATTCAGAACGTCTCGCCGCCCGTCTCGGCCGCCGATTGCATCTGCGCGCCGGGCAGTTGACGTGACCAAAACCATCCTTTCCAGCCTGCTGGGCCACTGGCGGCGCAACCCGTTGCACCTGATTACCCTTCTGGCCGGATTGGCCTTGGGGACGGCCCTTTGGTCGGGCGTGCAGGCAATAAATGCCGAGGCGCGGGCCAGCTATGATGCCGCGGCGGCCACGCTGGGCGAAGGCATCTATGCCAATATCATTGCCCAGGACGGCGGGGCCATTCCACAGCACTCTTACATCGCGCTGCGGCGGGCGGGCTGGTCTGTGTCGCCAGTGATCGAAGGAAACTTGGGACGCGTGCAGATCGTGGGGATTGACCCGCTGACCGCACCGGGCGGGATCGGTCCGGTGTCAGTGAAAGGCGGGGCCGATCTTGGCGCGTTTTTGTCAAGTGGGGGCCAGATTTTTGCGCGGGCAGACACGCTGGCTGATTTGCCCGAGATGGGTGCGGTGAGGATCATCGCCCCTGATGTCGCCCCGAACATGGCCATTATGGACATCGGGCTGGCACAGCGCCTGCTGGGCCGCGCAGAGCAAGTTGACCGGCTGATCGTGTCGCCTGACCAACCGATCAGCCGCCGGCCTCTGGCCACCATCGCCCCCGGTCTGGTGGAAACCGCGCCGCAAGACAGCAGTGATGTGGCGCGGCTGACGGACAGCTTTCATTTGAACCTGACCGCATTTGGCCTGCTCTCCTTCGTCGTTGGCCTGTTCATCGTGCACGGGGCCATCGGCCTTGCGTTCGAGCAGCGCCGCCCGATGGTGCGCACCTTGCGCGCCTTGGGCGTTCCCCTGCGGCGGTTGATCTTGTTGATGGCCGTGGAACTGGCAGCACTTGGCTTGATCGCGGGGTTGGCGGGGGTGGCGCTTGGCTACGGCGTGGCGGCGGCGCTGTTGCCCGATGTGGCAGCCACCTTGCGTGGGCTTTATGGGGCTGAGGTTTCGGGCCAGCTGACCCTGCGGCCCGCGTGGTGGCTGTCGGGTCTGGCGATTGCGGTGGGTGGGACAGCTGTGGCCTCGGCCGGTGCGCTGTGGTCACTGGCGCGGATGCCGCTTTTGGCCAGCGCGCAGCCGCGGGCTTGGGTCATGGCGCGGCAGGGGCGCGGGCTTGTCATGGTGTCGCTGGGGCTTTTGATGCTGGCAGGGGCGCTGGCGGTCTGGGGGGCTGGGCTGATCGCAGGTTTCGTCATGCTAGGCGCGCTTTTGGTGGGCGGGGCGCTGGCCCTACCACCACTTCTGACGATTGCGCTGCGGTGGGGCGAAGCGCGCGCGCGCGCGCCCGTGGCGCAGTGGTTTTGGGCCGACACGCGCCAACAGGTGCCGGGATTGTCGCTTGCGCTGATGGCGCTTTTGTTGGCCATGACGGCGAATGTCGGCGTGTCGACCATGGTGTCGTCCTTCCGACTAACCTTTGTCGGTTTTCTGGACCAGCGGCTGGCGTCCGAGTTGTATGTGTCCGCCACCGATGCCCCACAGGCCGACAGGATTGTTGTCGTCGCCGAGGCGCAGGGGGGGGCAGTCCTGCCAATTCTGTCAGTTGATGCACAAGTGGCGGGGCAACCGGCCAAGATATACGGCGCGCGCGATCATGCGACTTACCGCGACAACTGGCAGCTTTTGCTTGCGGTTCCAGATGTGTGGGATGCGCTGGCGCGGGGCGATGGCGTCCTGGTGAATGAGCAGCTTTACCGTCGTGCCGGGCGTGATCTTGGGACGATGGTTGCCATCGCACCGGGGCTTGAGTTGCCGGTTCTGGGCATCTACGGCGATTATGGCAATCCGGTAGGGCAGGTCATCCTGAACGATACGGTTTTTACCCTGCAGTTTTCGCACGTAACAGCGCTGCGCTTTGGCCTGCGCATTGATCCGTCGCGGGTTGATGCAGTTCGCGATACCTTGCGCGATCAAGCGGGGGTGACTGATAGCGCAATGGTGGATCAGGCAGCAATCAAGGCACTGTCCCTGTCGGTATTTGAACGTACCTTCACCGTAACCACCGCGCTGAATATCCTGACCCTTGCCGTGGCGGGCTTTGCGATGCTGATGAGCTTGCTGACTTTGGCCGTCATGCGCCTGCCACAACTGGCCCCGGTCTGGGCCTTGGGGCTGCCCCGTCGCCATCTGGCGGCGCTGGATCTTGTGCGCGCCGCGGTGCTTGCCGCACTGACGGGCCTGCTAGCCTTGCCGCTGGGTTTGGCGCTGGCATGGGCGTTGTTGGCCGTCGTCAATGTCGAGGCCTTTGGCTGGCGGTTGCCGATGTATCTGTTTCCGCTCGATTATCTGCGTCTAGGCGCGCTGGCTCTTGTGGCTGCCGCACTTGCCGCACTTTGGCCTGCGTGGCGGCTATCGCGCATGCCGCCTGCGCAATTGCTGGGGGTGTTCCGGAATGAACGTTAGGTTTTTTATTGTGCTTGTTCTGCTGCCGTTTCAGGCCATGGCGCAAGGATTTGCGGGCCTTGGCGCCGATGCCGCAGGGTTTGCACAACCTAAACCGGGCACTGTGTTGCAGTTTCCCGCCGACCACGGCGCGCATCCCGACTACCGGATAGAGTGGTGGTATCTGACCGCCAACATGACCGGGCCGGATGGCACGCCTTACGGGCTGCAATGGACGCTGTTCCGCTCGGCCCTTGAACCGCGCGATGGGAAGGGCTGGGATACGCCGCAACTGTGGATGGGCCATGCGGCTGTAACCACGCCCAACGCCCATCACGTGACCGAAAGGCGCGCGCGGGGTGGGATCGGGCAGGCGGGAGTCACAGCCGCACCCTTTGCAGCATGGATTGACGATTGGGGGATGGAGGGTTCGGATTTGGGCACCCTGCGCCTGACCGCGTCGGGGCCCGATTTCGCCTATGATGTTCAACTGAACGCCAAAGGGCCTTTGGTTCTGCACGGGCTCAACGGCTATTCGGTCAAATCGGCTGCAGGGCAGGCAAGCCACTATTACTCGCAGCCGTTCTACAAGCTGTCCGGCACGCTGACCTTGCCCGAAGGGGCCGTGCCTGTTACCGGCACTGCGTGGCTGGACCGGGAATGGTCATCCCAACCCTTGGCACAGGATCAGATCGGGTGGGACTGGTTTTCCCTGTCTTTTGACAGTGGCGACAAGCTGATGGGGTTCGTGCTGCGCGGGGGCACGGATTATACTTCGGCCACATGGATCACGGCGGATGGCACCACCACGGCCCTGCCAGACGGTGCCTTTGTGGCCAAGCCACTGTCGCATCACAGCGTGGCAGGCCGCACGTTGCCGGTGGAATGGCGGGTGAGGCTGCGGGAGAAGGGCCTTGACGTTGTGGTCAAGGCCTTGAACCCGGATGCATGGATGACAACATCGGTACCCTATTGGGAAGGGCCGGTTACGATTTCGGGCAGCCACGGTGGCGTGGGATATCTGGAGATGACGGGCTACGACAACTAATCCAGGCGCAAAGGCGGCTGATTTGATGCTGTGGAAAGCCCTGCTCTGGATGCGGCTGTGCCGGGCGTGGGCACGAGACAGCTGTCTGATATGCCCTTTTGCGATGACGTTCGTCAGAAAGTCTGTTACGCCAGAACTTTAAATCTGGCTTCCCAATTTTGCCCACTGACCTGCAAACTTGGCTTCAAGATCGGACAAGGTGACCATGGGATATCCAGCCATCAAAAGGCGCAAAGCGGGTCGCGGTGCGGGTGTGATGCTTGCCGTGATCCTAAACGCAGGGGCGGCTTGGGGGACATGTTTGCAACTGGAGCCGACTTGTCTAATCCAAGAGGCCCGGGCAGGGGTGGATGCCTTGTCTGACCGCGCAGACCGCGATGAGGTTTATTTTGAAATCGTCGTCACTTTAGCCATGCGGGGCGAAAGTCAGTCTGCTCTTGCCCTTGCCGGCCAGATTGGGAACCCGACGACCTTCGCCGAAGCCGAAGCGGAAATAGCGATAGCTGAGGCACAGCAGGGGAATTTTGAAACCGCGATGCAGATCGCCATGGCCATTTTGGACTCGCGGGAAAATTCGGTGCGTGTGACGGCCCTTGAACAGCTTGCAATGGAGCAGGCCAAACGGGGTGCAATCGACTCAGCCTTCGAGACCGTTCTGGCGATTGACAACCCCTATCGGCGATCCGAGGCTGAAGCCAATATTGCAAAGGCTGTTGCCCAGGCGCAGGACATGGACGGCGCATTCCGCGCCTCTGCCCGGATTGCGACGAGTTATTGGTTCAGTTCGGATCAGCCGCAATTCAAGGTGGCAAGTGGCATCGTCTCGCGGTCAACCGAATTCGACGACTATTGGTTCTATGAAGCTTTGGTGTCACTTGCCGTGATGCAAGCCCGCGCTGGAGATGTTGTTGGGGCCTTGCGGACAGCGCGGTCGATCCCTGACCTCGAGTCCAGATCGCGGGCAACCTCGGGTATTTCCATCGCGCAGGCCGACAGCGGCGATATTGGCGGGGCGCTCGATACGGCACGCCGGATCGAGGCGGCTTATGGCGACTCGGCGGCGATGATCGCCATCGCGGGGGCAAAGATGCGGACTGGTCATACCGAAGGGGCGCGTGACCTTGCCCAGCAGATCTGGACCGCCTATGGCAACGACGCTGGCTTTGCCGCCGTGGCCGTGGAACAGGTCAGGGCGGGGGCTGTAACGGATGGATTGCGCTACCTGGATCACATCAAAAGCCAACAGACCCGCACAAAGGCCTTGCACGACATTGGCCAGATCCTTGCGAGCGCCGGCAAGGTTGACGAGGCCGTTGCAGTTGTAAGCCAGATTGCCGAAGCTGGGGATCGTGATCTGGCGTTCGAGGTCGTCACGACCGCGTTGGCCCGCATCGGGTTGGGTACGCGCGCCCTTGCCGTAGTGCACAGTTTGGCAGACGGGACTTTGGCAGACAAGTTGTCGATTTCTGTCTTGGTCGAGATGGCGCGGGCGGGAGATCCAAATACCGGGTTGGCGGCGGCTTATGCGATAGCGGATCCGATGTCGCGCAACATCGCATTGGCAGAGTTGGCCCGACTGGGCGGCTAGTGCCATTTGATCAGCAGTGAACCAAGGTTCCGTCGTTGCGGTAAAGGATGGCGCGGGCGCCGGGTTTGGTTGCCAAGAGTTGGCGGGCCGCCCCTTCGCCGGCGACATAGATCGCGGTTGACAGTGCGTCGGCCCACATGGCTTTGGGGGTGATCACTGCAACTTGCCGAAGAAGGTGCGGACTTTGGCCGCTATGAGGGTCAAAGATATGATCCACCCCAAACCTGTTGAACGTGGTCCCGTAGCCGCCCGAGACGGAAAGCGCCGCATTGGAGAGTGCTATTTCCAACCCGATCTGGCT
>CAXNKP010000041.1:0-10393 GCA_964202815.1 Stagnihabitans sp.
GGCCGTATCGACGTTCTGGTCAACAACGTGGGCGGCAGCGCGCCCGGTGATCCGGTGTCGATGTCGCAAGACGTTTGGCAGGCACAGCTTGACCTGAACCTGACCACCGCCTTTCTGGCATGCAAACACGTGCTGCCCGTGATGGAAGCACAATTTGATGCAGGCGGCACAGGCGGGGCGATTGTAAACATCGGCTCGGTAGGCTCGCACAGCTTTCAGTTGGGCGGCAGGGTCAGCGCAGGCTATGCAGCGGCCAAGGCGGGGTTAGAGGCGTTTGGCCGATCCACCGCCATCGCCTATGTGCGCAAGGGAATACGGGTCAACACGGTGGTGCCGGGGTCGATGCACACGCCCTTGGTGGAACACCGACTGGTCAAACAACTGGGCGCTGCCGATGCAGCAGCGCTGATTGCCAAGCGCCATGCTGCCGTGCCCATGGGCTTTATGGGCGATGCTTGGGATGTGGCCCATGCGGTGACCTTTCTTGCCAGCGACGCAGCCCGATACATCACCGCAACACAGCTTATCGTCGATGGTGGCATGACCGCCGCCCGTTCATCCTAAGGAAACGCCATGTCCCGTCCTGTCATCATCAGCTGCGCTGTCACCGGTTCGGGCGATACAACGGGCCAAAGCCGCTTTGTGCCGATCACGCCCGAACAGATTGCCAATGACGCGCTGGCCGCCCATGCAGCGGGCGCAGCGGTGGTGCATTTGCACGTGCGCAACCCTGCCACCGGGGGGCCAAGCCGCGATTTGGCCCTGTACCGCGAGGTGGTAGACCGGATCCGCGCGGCCAAAACCGAGGTGATTATCAACCTGACCACCGGCATCGGCGCGCGGTTCTCGCCCGATGCACAAAACCCCAACCACAATGCCAGCAACGGCATGGCCAGCCCCGCCGACCGCATGAACCATGTGCTGGACTTGCGCCCCGACATCTGCAGCCTTGACGTGGCCACGATGAACTTCGGCAAACACGCCTTCGTCAACACGCCAGACCACATCGCAGAAATCGCTGAAGCTGTGCGCGCAGTGGGGGTGAAGCCGGAATTGGAAGTCTTTGACCTTGGCCATATAGCCCTTGCGAAAAACCTATATGCCAAGGGCCTGTTCGCTGACCCACCATTTTTCCAACTCTGCTTAGGCGTGCCATGGGGCGCACCCGCCACCACCGAAGCGATGCTCGCCATGCGCGCCATGCTGCCCGCCAATGCCAATTGGAGCTGCTTTGGCGTCGGCGCGCAGCATTTCCCGACTGTGGCCATGGCCGTAGTGAACGGCGGCCATGTGCGGGTGGGGCTGGAAGATAACCTGTATATGTCCAAAGGCGTGCTGGCCGAAGGCAACGCCCCCGTGGTCGCCCGCGCAGCTCGTATCATCCGCGAAATCGGGGCAGAGGTCGCCTCGCCCGCCCAAGCGCGCCAGATCTTGGGGCTATGATGGCGCGCCTGTCGCTGCCCGCAACCCCCACGCCCGAACAGGCCGAAGTGATCGCCGAGGTCGTACAGGGCAAGCGCGGCCGTGTGCCCGGCCCGATGATCGGCTGGTTGCCCAACCCCGAACTTGCGCGTCGCGCACAAAGATTGGGCGAGTTGCTGCGCTATGACACCTCGCTGGAACCTACCCTAAACGAGCTAGCGATTTTGATCTGTGCCCGCCACTGGACCTCGCATTACGAATGGACAGCGCATAAGCGCATCGCCCTAGAGGCGGGGCTTGACCCGCAAACGGTGGCCGACATCGCAGCGCTCAAGGCGCAGCCCTTTGTGCGCAACGCGCGAGAGGAGGCGGTGTTTGCCGTCGCTTCAACCCTTCTGGCGCACACCAAGCTTGATGATGCGCTTTATGCCCAAGGTTTGGCCATTCTGGGTGAACTTGGCATGGTCGATCTGGTGGGCATTCTTGGCTATTACAGCCTTGTCGCCCTAACGCTGAACGCCTTTGAACTGGGCCTGCCCGAAGCGCAGGCGCCAGAGCTATTGCCCTGAGTTAAGGAAATCAAATGACCGACCTGTCCCAGACCCCATATCCGCGCATCGGTCTTTTGATTGACGGGGCGTGGATTTACGACCGCCCGACCCTTGCCAATGTCGAAAACCCCAGCACCGAGGCGATCTTGGGCACCGTGCCCCGCGCAAGCCTGCAAGACCTTGAAGACGCGCTGCAATCCTCCGCCCACGGGTTTGAGGTGTGGCGCAAAACCCCGCCTTCGGCCCGCGCGGCATTGATGCGGCGGGCGGCGGCTTTGGTTCGCCAGCGCGCAGAAGAGATTGCACCGATCTTTGTGATGGAATCAGGCAGAACCCTGACCGAAGTGCGGGCCGAGATTGAGCGGTCAGCCACCTTCCTTGATTGGGATTCCGAAGAGTTGAAGCGCAATTATGGCCGCATCGTGCCAACCGACCCGCCCATTCAGCAGTTCGTCATCCGTGAACCTGTCGGGCCGGTTGCGGCTTTTACACCCTGGAACGTGCCGATGAGCGCGCCGTCTCGAAAGATCAGCGCCTCGCTTGCAACGGGATGTTCGATCATCCTGAAGCCGTCCTCAGAAACCCCCGCCACCGCCTGCCTTTTCGCACAATGCTTTATCGACGCGGGCCTGCCCAAAGGTGTGTTGAACGTGGTCTTCGGAGATTCTGACGAAGTGTCGCGCGCCTTGGTATTGTCGCCCATCACGAAACTGGTGACGCTGACGGGATCAACTAATGTCGGCAAACACCTGTCGCGGCTGGCGGTTGAGACGATGAAACCCGTGTTGATGGAACTGGGCGGCCATGCGCCAGTGCTAATCGACGAAGGGGTGAACCCCGCCGAAGTGGCCAAGCTGGCCGCGAACTGGAAGTTTCGCATGGCAGGGCAGTTCTGCTCCGCGGCGTCGCGGTTCTTGGTGCATAAGAATGTCTATCATGACTTTGTTGCCGCTTTGTCGGTTGAGGCCAAGAATTGGCCTGTCGGCGATGGCTTTACACCCGGCGTTATGATGGGGGCATTGGCCAACCGCCGCCGCCTCGCTGCCATGGAAGAGTTTGTGGCCGATGCGACAAAGCGCGGCGCGCGGATCACGGCAGGCGGGGCGCGGCTGGGCAATCGGGGGTGGTTCTTCCAACCCACAGTGCTGGCCGATGTGCCGTTGGATGCGGCAATCATGACAGATGAAACCTTTGGCCCGATAGCGCTGTGCATGGCGGTAGACTCGATGGATCAGGCTTTGGCCATCGGCAACAGCTTGCCCATGGGGCTGGCGGGGTTTGTGTTTACCAACGACATGGCAAAAGCCGATTATCTGACGCATGAACTACAGGCCGGTTCTATCGCGCTGAACTGTTTCACCAGCCCGGGGGCAGACGCGCCCTTTGGCGGCTACCGCGAAAGCGGCATCGGGCGTGAAGGCGGGCCTGAAATGCACCACTGCTATACTGTCGCCAAAACCATCGCCGAACGCAGGGTTCGGGTGTGACGTTCAGTAGCTTTTGAACAGGCGCACCAGAAAATCAATGAAAGCGCGGTTCTTGGGCGAGGTTTGCTTTGACCCCGGGTAGACGGCATAAAGCGCGATATCGGCGTCGGTCGAGCTGGTTTGATAATCTGAAAACACATTAACCAAGGTGCCAGTCTCAATCGCCGTGCGCACCACGGCCTCTTGCAGCATAACAAACCCAAGGCCGTTCAGGGCCGAGGTCATCAGCACGGCAGAGCTTTCAGATTCAAGGTTGCCCGAGACAGCAACCGAAATCATGGTGCCATCTTTGGTGAAACGCCACGAACTGTCATAGCTTTTCGCGCGGTAAACGATGCAATTGTGCTGGCTTAAGTCACTGGGATGTTCGGGTAGCCCGTGTTTGGCAGCATAGGCGGGACTGCAGCAGACCAGCCGCTTGCCCGGCGTCAGGCGGCGGGCAATAAGGCTGGAATCCTCTAGATTTCCCAACCAAACTGCGACATCCACTCCTTGGGCGACCAGATCTTCGCGCGCATCGGTCAGGGTCACGTCCAGTTTGATGTTGGGATGTTTTTCTAAAAAACTGGGCAAGGCGGGCACAATGATCTGATTGCCAACGGAATGGCGCAGATGGACGCGCAACAGGCCTTTGACGTCTTTTTGAAAAGACGCGACCTCGCGCTTGACCCCGTCATAGATGCGCAAAACCTCGCGGATGCGACTGCAATAATGCGTGCCGGGCTCAGTCAGCGAGAGCGTTCTTGTGGTGCGGTGCAAGAGTTGAACACCAAGCCGCGCTTCAAGGCTGTTAACCTGACGGGCCACGGTGGCGACCGAAACCCCGATCTCGGCGGCTGCGGCGGAGAAGCTGCCGCTGTCGACGACCTGCAAGAACGCACGATTTGTGAGCATTTCATCCATGCGCATCCCTCCCGAAGTTTGGCATTTCGAACCGAACTATCTGCAGAAAGTGCAAAAGTGCAACTGGTTTGTTGTGAGGTCTAGGCCGCAAACCCTTATCAAAAGGTCAGTTGAAACGTTGTTATTTTAGAGTTTCTTCTAATTTCCGCAGTTTATACGCAGGAATAGTTCACAAAAATTAGCACCCGTTTCTGCAAAGATGCCCACGATTACGGCCGGCGTAGGCCAAAAAAGCTATAGCTTTAAGTTATAATGCTGGCATGCTGTGCGCCAGAAAACGTCCTGCCGATCATCATCCGAGGCACCTGAAAGCAACCGTTTCACGGCATTCAGCCCAATGCCATAGCTGTAGCTGCCTTTATCCACCGGAAAATTGCTGCCCCACATACAGCGTTTGGGGCCAAACAGGTTCAGCGCGGTCATCATCCAAGGCTGCCAAGCCGCCGCCAGCTCCTGAGACGAGGGAGGCAAACGGCCATGTTCAAAACCAAATCCCGACAGGCGCATTCCCAACCCTGACAGCTTGACGCTGACATTCGGGCAGGCGGCAAGTGCCGCCAAACCTAGCCGCCACGGCTCAAAAATGTCGTTCCCTTGATACGTCCCAGCCCTTATCACCCCGCCCAGATGGTTGAGGACGATGGGTAGATCCGGAAAGGCCCACGCCACTTTGGCAAGCGACTTGAGTTGCGGGTAAAGGGCCCAGATTTCGAACGATAGGCCCAAAGCCTGCAGCACGCCCAAGCCATGGCGGAACACGGTGCTATCAGCCAATCCTTCGAAGGTGCCATATGCAGGGTTCAACAGTGACGCATCCGCATCCCAAGCCAGCGGCTGGCGGATACCTGCCAAGCGCCCTGACGCCGCCATGTGCTGCTCTAACAGCGGGCGCACACGATCGCCGAGGGTCAAATCCACGTACCCCACAATTGCTGCGGCCACGCGGACAGGTCCATAAATCCCGCTGGCGCTCATCGCGGCTTGGCCGTTCAGAAACTCTGTCTCGCCCAAAGACGCCATCTCGGGAGGACCCTCGGCACGCAGCATGGCGCGGGCTTGCACGGCCACGGTAGCTCGGATGTCATGGCCACAGTCCAGATCAGCCAAATGGTCATCCAGCAGATAACGCAGGCCGGGCCGCTGATACAGATGATGGTGGCTGTCGACCACAACTTGCCCCGGATCCAGCGCAGGCTCGTGGCGTAAGGCCAGCCAATCGGGGCGCAGATCAAAGGCAGTGGGTGGTTTCTCCATCGGGGAGGCCTTTTGAGGTCGGGGGTTTAACTGTCATCATCAGATTGTCCGCAAAGCACGGCTGTATCAACTGCAAGCACAACAAAACTGCGTTGCGTCGCCAGTCGATACGCCACCACACTTTGCGAGAACTGAGAAAGTGGTTTGCAAACTATACGGCTTTTGCCTTGACGGCACGGTGGTAGCGTTCTCGGACCCGTGGTCAAGGCTTCTAACCGTTCTGAAAGATATGGCCCTGAGTGCGGGAAAAGGTTGAGCGGCCCTTGGAGCGGCGGGCTTGCCTGTTTCGGGTTGTCGAGAGCTGCGAAAGAAATTCGGTATAAGGCGCAGTTATAACGATGGCTTGCGGATGGCGTTAAGTAGCAGCGCGATCTTGGTAATACGCTACAAAAGAAGGGCGACACACTCATAAAGAATGGTCGCGAACAGAGGGAGAATCTGATGAACTTCGCAAAGAATGTCGCGGCCAAACTGGCTGTAGGCGCAATGCTATCCACGGCCATTTTTGCAGGTCAGGCGATGGCAGAAGGCAAGACTTTTGGCCTGATCGTCAACAACATGGCGTTCCCCTACAACGTCGTTTTGGCTGCCGGCTTCACTAAATCGGTTGAGGCGGGCGGCGACAAAGCCGTTGTTCTCGATTCAAAGTCGAGCATGGAAACCCAAGCCAACCAGATCGACGATCTGATTGCGCAGGGCGTGAACGGCATTGCCTTCATGGCCAATGACTCGGTTGCAGTGATGGCGCTGGTGGATAAAGTGGCTGAGGCAGGTCTGCCCATCGTCGCCGCTGCCGTCCCGGTCGGCGACCCTAACGTGAACCCGGTCGACTACGTATATCCCAACCTGAATGCGTTGGTGTCGACCCAAGACGTGATCGCCGGCCATGTTGCAGGTGTCTTTGCCGCCAGCATTCTGCCCAAAGACCGCGAAGTGAAAATCGCTGTTGTCGAAGGCGCGCCGGGATTTGCCGTTGTGACCCAGCGCCAGCAAGGCTTCGAAGCCGCGCTGACCGAGGCGGGGATTAAGTTTGCGATCGTCTCTTCGCAACCGTCTGACTGGACCCCGGATTCGGGCGAGCAAATCTGCGCTAACGCGTTGACCGCAAATCCTGATTTGGACATGATTTTCAGCCATGCCGATGACATGGCCCTCGGTTGCGCCAAGGCGATTGCCGATGCCGGTTCTAAGGCTCCTCTCGTCGCAACTGGTGGCGGCTCAGCACTTGGTGCTGTCGCAATCCAGAATGGCGAGTTCGCGGCCTCGGTTTGCACACAGCCCGGCATGATCGGCGAATTGGCCGGTAAGGTTCTGCAAGAAGCAGCGGTTGATCCGGCTGCTGCCAAGAAGGGCCAGTATGTCACCTATGACATGGTCGCCCTGACGAAAGAAAACGTCGACAGCTGCCCCGCGTGGTAAGCTGCGCCTAAAGGCAACGAGATAGGGAACGGCGCTCTGCAGGGCGCCGTTTCACAATCAAAGCCCAATACTCCGCGCCCACCCGGCTAACCGGAGCAAGGGCTAGCGGCGACACTGGCGGCTCGGGGGGGGCATTCATTATGTTGTGGAAGCAATGAAGCAGGCTGTGCAGCCGATCATGCAATTGCGGGGCGTTCAAAAGACGTTCGACAACGGGACCATCGCCCTGCGCGGCGTAAATCTGGAGATAGCACCGGGCAAGGTCCATGGCCTATTGGGCGCCAACGGCGCGGGCAAGTCGACGCTGATCAAGATCCTCTCGGGGGCCTAGGCCGCAACGGGCGGCGAGGTGGTCTGGCGGGGTAATCCGGTCCACTGGACCAGCCCAAAGGCTGCCAATGCGATGGGTCTGGCGACCGTTCACCAGCACATCCCCTTGGTGCCCACTTTGTCGATCCTGGAAAACGTTTTTCTGGATGACAACGGCCTGTGGCGCGGTTCATCGCGCCAACGTCAGAAATTTGAAGACCTTTGCCAACGCATGGGCTATCGGCTTTACCCCGACATGCTGGTCAGTGATCTATCCATCGGCCAGCGCCAAATGGTGGCAATCTTTCAGGCCCTTGCCACGGGTGCGGAATTGATCGTGCTTGACGAGCCAACGGCCTCGCTTGCCTTAGACGAACGTGATCTGGTCTATGATGCGGTTCGCCGCCTTTCCAAAGTGGAAAACAAGGCCGTCTTGTTCGTGTCGCACTTTCTGGATGAAGTGATGGCGCTGACCGATCAAGTCACCGTCTTGCGCGATGGCGTGGTCGTCATGACCGCCGAAACGCGCGACCTGAATGAAAGCTTGATCGCCGAAGCCATTGTCGGCAAGCAAATAGCCGCTTTGGAACACGCGTCGCGCCATCGGACGGCAAAGCGCGATGGAGGCACAACGCCGCGCCTGACGTTGCGCAATCTTGCCTCACCCGGCAGGTTACATCCTGTGTCGCTGGAAATTGCGCCTGGCGAAGTTGTCGGCTTGGCGGGCTTGCTTGGGTCTGGCCGCAGCGAGCTTTTGCACGCCATATACCGCGCCGACCCCTATGCAACCGGCGAAGTTCTGTTGGATGGCAAAACCTTTAAGCGCTCGACGGGGGCAGCCGTGACCGCAGGCATCGGTTTGGTTCCCGAAGACCGCAACCGTCAAGGCATCATTCCGGACTTTGAAATTTGGCGGAACATCTCTTTACCCGACCTGAACGGCGTAGCTGGCTTTGGCGGAATTCTGTCAGCAAAGCGCGAACGTGAACGGGGCTGGCAGGCGATTAACATGCTGTCGATCAAGGCCAGTTCGCCCGAAATTCTGGTCAGCGACCTAAGCGGTGGCAATGCGCAAAAGGTGACGATCAGCCGGTGGTTCTTTAGCGACATCAAATTGTTCCTGCTGGATGAACCGACGGCAGGCATCGACATCGGGGCCAAGGCCGACATCCTGCGCTTGGTGCGGCAGCTGGCAGACGAGGGCAAGTCAGTGATCATCGTCTCGTCGGAGCTAGAAGAGCTTTTGGCAGTGTCTGACCGAATTTTGGTGATGCGCGACGGCAAATGCATTGCCGAGCGATCTGCCAAAGAAACATCGGAACACGAGTTGCTGTTGCTGGCCGGTGGCCACAACGCAACCGAACAGGCCAATCAGCCTGAACATCAACATGACTTAAGCGGTGGGGCCAAAACATGAGCGCGGACAATCCAACGGGCGTCGAACCTGCGAATTCCAAAGTAACGCCGCCAGCCACGGTTCGCACCAATTGGCGCAGGGTTTTCGGACTGCAAGAAATGGGCGTTTATTACGCACTGGCTTTGCTGATCGTCACGCTGACCTTCATCACGGCCTATGTCGGGCAGGATAATTATCTCAGCGTTCAGAACATGTCGAATGTGGTCTACCAAACCTCACTCATCGGGATGATGGCAGTCGCTATGACGGTTGTGTTGATCAGCGGCAACTTTGACCTGTCGGTGGCCTCGGTCGCGGCATTTTCGGCAGTTGTTATGGTCGCAAATGCGGCAACCCTTGGGTTCTGGCCCGCCGCAGGGCTGGCGTTGGGGGCCGCGATGCTGCTTGGCTTCTTGAACGGTGCGATTGTGCAATTTGTGGGCATCAACGCCTTTATTGTGACACTGGGCACGATGACCGGGGTGCGCGGTTTGATCCTGCTTTACACCGACGGCCGTTCGGTTTCGGTGACTGCGCCTGATGTCACTGTTGTGATGAAGGCCTTTGAAGGTGGGCGTCATGATGCGTTCTGGGTCATCGTGTTGGCTGGTCTGGCATTGTTAGCTTATGGGGTCTATGCCGCGCTGCGCGGTCGCAGCGCCGGCGAACCCCTGCGCCCCGCAACCCTTGGCTTTGTCGCGGGGGGTGCGTTCTTGCTCTTCATCGGCTGGGCCTCTGGCGGGGAATTGTTGCTGCGCAACCCAGTCATCTATATGACAATCTTTACGGCCGTGGTTTGGTTTACCCTTCGTTTCACCAAGGTCGGGCGACGTTTGTATGCGGTCGGTGGAAACTCTGAGGCGGCGCGCCTATCGGGCATCAACGTCACAAAATACCGCCTGATGGCCTTTGTGTTCTGCTCTATGACCGCCGGGTTTGCCGGGATCTTGTTTGCCGCTCGCCTGCGGTCAATGAACCCTTCGGGCATGCAAGGGGCTGAGTTGACGGTGATCGCCGCCGCCATCTTGGGGGGAACATCATTGTTTGGCGGGGCTGGCAGCGTCATCAAAACGCTGGCGGGCGCCTTACTGCTTTACAGCCTGACCAACGGCTTCAACATCTTGAACCTTGGCGCCAACTGGCAAGGTCTGATCGAGGGGTGCGTGGTGGTGGCAGCCGCAGCCATTTACACCATCGGCGACAAAAAGAGCAAATCGAAGACGGGTGGTTGACAGTGGAGGGTGGTCGATAGGGCCACCCGCAACATAAGCACAGTCTGCACTGAGCCCTGTGATCGGGAAGGCATTAATGCCGCTCGCAACTTCAGAGGTAACACTGAACTGCTGGCGAAAATCTTGCCCCAGGATGCACTGGCAAATCCTCAAGAGAAAGTTGCCAAAGGATTAGGTCCGGGCAACTATTAACTTCATCCCGACGGAGTTCCCCGACGCGCTCGCGGGCGGCCGTCACGGTGCATTCCGGCCAGCGCCCGAAGGTCATGCACAGCCTTTTTACAATTACAGCGAGTCAATACGAGGGTTGGGGCCTTCCGATCGGGGAAAGTCTTGCCTATGGAAAAACGGCCGTTGTTTCGAAAACGAGCTCAATGCCCGAGGTGGGCGGAGATATAGGCGGGCAGAGCGATGTGTTGT
>CAXNKP010000042.1:0-10325 GCA_964202815.1 Stagnihabitans sp.
TTGGCACGCGGGTACTTTTTGTCGGACGGCGAACACTAGGATGCAATAAGATAAATGTCAATGTACAGTGCGTCAGTTGCATCATTGGCGCCGACGCACATCGACATCTATCCTCATCAAAATAATGCCTACGGAACGGGGATGCCGGCCCACCTTGTGGCCTACGCTATCTTCAGGCAAAAGCGCGCTCCATAAGCCCCCAGAAAGGCCAAGATCATGGATTACAGTAAGTCCGGCAATGCGAAATTCGGCAAGGGCATCCCGCGCCATCTGGAAAAAGGCGCCCAAAGCACTCAAAGCGGCGGGCGCGACACCAAGGAAGCGCTTTTGGCCCGCATGAAAGCCGCAGCCTTGGCCAAGGCTGATAAGAAAGCCGACTAAACGCTGCCCGGTGGCCGTTTTGTCATGAATTTGTTACAGGCGGGCGTCACGGGTGACGCCTAGTCCGTTGCAAGAGGACCGCATGGAACCCTATGTCATTGAAGGTGCGCGCGTCATTCTGCCTTTGGCGGTCGAACAGGTGTCCGTGCGCGTGCAGGATGGCCGGATCAGCGGCCTTGATGCCCCGCGCGACGGCGCGCGCGTCATCGACGGGCGTGGCAAAATCCTCGCCCCTGCCCTTGTCGACATTCACGGCGACGCGTTCGAGCGGCAGTTGATGCCGCGCCCCGGCGTTGATTTTCCCATCCATGCCGCCCTTTTGGAAACCGACCGCCAGTTGGCGTCCAATGGCATTGCCACTGCCTACCACGCCCTGACCCTGTCGTGGGAACCGGGCCTGCGATCGGTCGCCATGGGGAACGCTGTACTGGACGGGCTTTTGGCGTTGGCCCCGCGCCTGACAGTGGAAAACCGCCTGCAACTGCGGTGGGAGACGTTTTGCTTTGAGGCGCTTGCCCTGATCGAACGCGCCCTAGCGGGGCCATTGTTGCCCTCAATCGCCTTTAACGACCACACCTCGATGGCAGTGCTGCACCCCGGCACAGCCTTGCAAGACCGCCCGTTTGACCATGATCCGGCCTTTCCGGTGGTAGATATGGACAGCGCCGGTTTTGCTGCGAAAATGGCGGATCGGGGCAAACGATCTGGCCTCAGCCAAAGCGAATTTGTGGGCTTGATCGGGTCCATCTGGCAGCGCCGCCCCAAAGTGCAGGGGGTCATGGATCAGGTCGCCGCTATGGGCCGTGCGGCGGGCGCCCCCATGCTCAGCCATGACGACAGCCAGTCCGAAACCCGCCGCTACTACCACGATCTGGGTGCGAAGATCAGCGAATTTCCAATGAACATCCAAGCGGCCCAAACCGCCCGCGACTTGGGCGATTGGATCATATTCGGTGCCCCCAACGCCGCGCGCGGTGGCAGCCATCTTGGTTCGCCGGGGGCGGGCGATATGATCGAACGCGGGCTTTGCGATATTCTGGCGTCTGACTACTTCTACCCCGCGATGCTGTCGGCGATGGCGCGCCTGCTCTCGCAAGGGCGCGGCACGCTGGCCCAGCTTTGGCCGCTGATTTCCACCAACCCCGCCCGCGCCCTTGGCCTGATAGACCGCGGCACAATTGCCTTGGGCCAGCGCGCCGACCTCGTGCTTTTAGACTGGCCCGAGGGGCAAGCTCCTGCCACCCGCCTGACCCTTGTCGCAGGTCGTGTGGCCTATCAAGCTGTGCCCTTTTCCCTTTGACGCTGCCCAAACCCCTTGATCTTGGCCCAAATGCTCAGGGGGTGCGGGGGCTGGCCCCCGCTTCTCGCAACCTGTCACATATGCAAAACCGGCCAAAGCGAGGCGATCAATAGCCCCGCCATCGTCCAGTTGAAAATGGCCAAACGGCGCGGATCAGTTAGCAGATGGCGCACCTGCTCGCCCGCCAGCACCCAAACGGAAATCGACGGCAAATTGACGCAGGAAAAGGCCACGCAGACGATCAGCACCGACCCGATCCCACCCGTGGCATAAGCACTGATCGCCCCCAAAGCCATGGCCCAAGCCTTTGGGTTCACCCATTGAAACGCTGCCGCCTGCACAAAGGTCAGGGGCTTTCCCCCGGCCTTCCCTGCACCGGGGGCCGCCGCATGGGCGATCTTCCAAGCCAGCCAAAGCATATAGGCCACCGACAGGCCCTTCAGCACCAGCTTGGCAGGCGGATAAGCCTCAAATATCCCCGCTAGCCCCAAGCCCACCAAAAACACCATCAGCCCATGGCCCAAACTGATGCCAAACATATGGGCCAAGCTGCGGCGAAAGCCGAAATTCGCCCCCGAGGCCATCAGCATCAGATTGTTCGGCCCCGGCGTGATCGAGGTGACAAAGGCAAAGGATAAAAGGGCAAGGAAGATATCATAGGTCATGGCTGGCCGTCCAAACCGAAAAGAAGCACGGACAAAGCCGCTATTTGCGACAGATGCCCAAACACATCGCC
The DNA here is from genome assembly GCA_964202815.1 of Stagnihabitans sp. Taxonomy (GTDB): domain Bacteria; phylum Pseudomonadota; class Alphaproteobacteria; order Rhodobacterales; family Rhodobacteraceae; genus Stagnihabitans. Next base: position 2,418 of record CAXNKP010000042.1, read on the forward strand.
TAAGGCAAGCGCTTACGCGTTGGCCCCCTTGCGCAGGTTTTGACACTCGGCCGCGCCAAGTGGCATGGCCACCCAAAAGACGGCCTGTTTAATCCTGACTATTCCCCATCCTTTTGCTTTCCCCGTTGCCCGAAAGCCGCCCTTGCCCTAGCCTTGTCCCATTCATTTTTTCCGGAGGACCTCATGACCCTAGGCTTCAACACCCTCGCCATCCACGCCGGCACCGAGCCCGATCCCGCCACTGGCGCACGGCAGGTGCCGATTTATCAAACCACGGCCTATGTGTTTCGCGATGCCGATCACGCGGCCAAATTGTTCAACCTGCAAGAGGTGGGCTATATCTACTCGCGCCTGACCAACCCGACCGTGTCGGCCTTGGCCAACCGCGTTGCCGCACTGGAGGGGGGCGCGGGGGCTGTGTGCTGCTCTTCGGGGCACGCGGCGCAGATCATGGCGCTGTTTCCCCTGATGCAGCCGGGCACGAATGTGGTGGCCTCAACCAAGCTGTATGGCGGCACGATCCAGCAATTCACCAACACCATCCGCAAGTTCGGCTGGTCGGCCAAGCTGGTGGATTTTGACGATCCCAAGGCGATTGCTGCGGCCATTGACGACAACACCCGCGCCTTGTTCTGCGAAACCATCTGCAATCCCGGCGGTGCTGTATCAGACCTTGACGCCATCGCCCGTGTGGCCAACCAGCACGGCTTGCCACTGATCGTTGATAACACCACCGCCACGCCGTACCTGTGCCGCCCCATCGAACACGGCGCGACATTGGTGGTGCATTCGGCCACCAAATACCTGACAGGCAATGGCACGGTCACGGGCGGCGTGGTTGTGGACAGCGGCAAGTTTGACTGGTCGGCCTCGGGCAAGTTCCCTTCGCTGGCAGCGCCAGAGCCTGCTTATCACGGACTGAACTTCCACGCAGCTTTGGGGGCCATGGCCTTTACCTTCCACTCTATCGCCGTCGGTCTGCGCGATCTGGGCATGACGATGAACCCGCAAGGGGCGCATTACACCCTGATGGGCATCGAAACGCTGCCTTTGCGGATGGAGCGTCATGTGCAAAACGCCCAAGCGGTGGCTGAATGGCTAGAGGCTGATCCGCGCGTGGATTTTGTGACCTATCCGGGCCTGAAATCGTCGCCCTATCACAATCTGGCGAAGATGATCGTGCCGGGTGGGGCGGGGGCTTTGTTCACCTTTGCCGTCAAGGGCGGCTATGACGCCTGCGTCAAGCTGGTCGACCATCTGAAACTGTTCAGCCATGTCGCCAATCTGGGCGATACGCGCAGCTTGGTGATCCACTCTGCCTCGACCACGCACCGCCAGCTAAGCGACGAGCAGCGCGCTGCGGCGGGGGCCTCGTCGAACGTGGTGCGCCTGTCGATCGGGATCGAAGATCTGCGCGACATCATCGCCGATTTGGATCAGGCGTTGACGGCTGCGACGGCCTAAAGTTCTGCAATCATGGCTTGGGGCCGCCTGTCGGGCGGCCCCAAAGTTTATGGCACCAACTGCCAAACAATCGTTACATCGGCCGAAACCCCAACCTCACCCGCAGCCAAGGGCACGGCACTGTCTGCTGCGGCTTTGTAGAGCATGGGCATGGGCTGCTGGCCGCCGCCGCCTTCGGTGATGGAAAGAATCGGGCCCAGATCTTCGCCCGCAGCCTCGGCCAAGATTTTCGCGCGCGCGCGCGCATCGGCGACGGCGGCCTTGCGCGCCTCATCCTCCAGCGGGCGGGGATCGGTTAGGCCAAAGGTCAAACCGTTCAAAGTGTTGGCCCCATCGGTGATGGCCGCATCCAGCACCGTTCCTGCCGTTTCAAGGGCTGCTATCCGCACTGTCAGCATGGTGCTGGCGGTGTAGCCTTGAACCTCTTGCGCAGTACCTGCGGCATTCATCCCCCAGTTGGGGTACAGCGACAGGCCCGTGGTTTGCATATCGCGGTCGGCCACCTTGGCCGCGATCAACCGGGCAATCACGGCAGATATCGCATCGTTGTTGGCAGCCATCGCCGCCGCCGCCGACGCGCCGGTTGTGGTCACGCCCAGCGATAAGATGGCTTGATCGGGCAAAGCTTGCACTGTGGCCGACCCTGTTACGGTCAGGGTGCCAATTGCCTCGGCCAGGGCTGCCATAGGCCAGACAAAAGCCGCCACAACGGCGCAGGGGATCAAAAGGCGCATGGGTCCTCCTTCCAAGTTTTTTCTATGCTCTGGTTAGACCTTGGGATTGACTTTTGCAGGGACAAGTTGGGCTTTGTCTTCCAATCGGCGATTTCCTGCTGTACAAGCAAGCAGAGCACCGGGCAACGTTCCCGGCGGTGTGATGGCTGCTGTAGACAGGTCTCATGAAACCCTCATTCGCCCTTGATCTGCGCTTCAGCGTAATATCCTTGCTGCATCGCACGTCGCGCGGCTGGACCAAAGTCGGAGAAGTCGCCCTTGACGCGCCCGATTTGGTTGAGGGTTTGGCTTTCATGCGCTCAACAGGGCTTGGCCTTTCGCCGCGCGGGGTCACGACCAAGATCATTCTGCCGCATTCGCAGATCCTTTACACCACCGTCATAGCTCCGGTGGCAGCGCCTTGGGCGCGCCCGCGCCGTATCGCGGCAGTCTTAGAAGGATTGACTCCCTACCGCTTGGATGAGCTGGCCTATGATTGGCGCGAAACGCAAACAGGCCTGAAAGTCGCGGTTGTGGCCAAAGAGACGCTGGAAGAGGCTGAAGCCTTTGCCCGCGACCACAGGTTCAACCCGGTGTCCTTTGTGGCCGTGCCCGAAACAGACGCCTTTCCGGGCGAGCCGTTCTTTGGGGCCTCGACGCTGTCAAAATCGCTTCTGACCAAAGGGGATAGTGTCGAACGCGACAGCGAAGCCGTCTGGGTGATGGCCCGCGACTTCAGCCAACATCAGGCGAATGTAGCAGAGCCCGACCTTAGGCCAGAGCCCGACCCAAGGCCAGAACCCCAATCGAAAGCAAAGCCCGACCGGACGCCAGAGCCGGTCAAGGCAGCCCCCCCCCTTCAACAGCCGAAAGCGCCTGCAGACCCTGCGCCACAGGACGACATAGTGGCCGCGCAAGAAACAGTGCCCCAGCCCATCTTCGTGGCCCTGCCGCTGCCTAATTCTTTTGACCCAGTCACGACAGACCCAGCCCCCGCCGATCCGCCCAAGGCCGAAACCGCGGCACCGCTTCACGCGGCGCCCGCCCAAGACGCATGGGACGCGCCAGAACCTGCGCTCCTGCCGCAGGCAGAGGCCGCACCCATCCATTCCACCGTCCTGGATCAAGCGCCCATCGCCGCCGCCGAGGCGCCGATGGCTTTGGATGTCGTTCCTGACGAGGCACCCTTTCCTGCGCCTGAAAGCGCAACATCCGAAGGGGTGGCGCAGACCCCAGCGACCCCTGCTTTTTCAGCTCCCGCCCCGCCTGCGCCAATAGACGACCGCCTGCGCGCTGTAAGACCCGCGCCCAAGCCCCCCGTCTTGGTGCCGCGACCTGCGGTGCCAAAACTCATGCCGGTGAAACTGGCCGCCGACCGACCAAAGGCGGCACGGCCTTGGCAGGCAAAGCCCCTGCCCACAAAGGACAAGCCGCGGGTGCCCCCCAAACCGGCCCCGGCCAACGCCGCCGCCTTGAACCGCAGCCTTGGCCGGCAGGCCAGCACGGCGGACCAGCAGCGACGCTATATCAGCATCACCTTGACAGCGGTTTTGGTGTTGCTTTTGGCTATTGTCGCGATTTGGGCCTCTTTGAGCCTCAGCACCAATGTGGCAAAAAACCGCATGCCTAACCCCGCCCCTGTTGCAGCGCAAAGCGACAGGGGCGCAGACCAGCCGACGGCTGCGACCCAAGCCACCTCTCCCAGCCTCCCAACCGACAGCGCCCCAACCGACAGCCCCTCGGCCCATTTGCCCAGCGCCACGGACGAGGCAGCAGCGGATGGCCAGATGATCGACGCCGAAGTTGTGGACCTGTCCCAAGAGATCACCACCGGGCAGGGGTTAAAACCTGAAATCATCTCCGAAACAAGCGGGGTCGCCGCACTCGAGGCGGCCGATCAGGATGAAATATTTCTGGCCAGCGCAGATACGCCACCGATCAACCTAGACCCCATCGCGCTTCCACCTTTGGATGTGGGCACCAATTTGCCCCCGTCCCTTCCACAAGACCCGCCGCCCTATAGCGCACCAACGCCACCGCCCGCGCCGACCTTTGAAATCCCATCTATTGCCCTCCTCCCAACGCCCGAGCCTCCTTTCCCACCACAAAGCGCTTTGGTGTCCCCCGTTCCGTCGCTGCAACAGCCACTCTTACGGCCCCAGGATCTGGTCCTGCCACCACCGCCTGACCCTGCCGAGACGGACGAAGGCATGGCTTTACTCCTCCCAACGCCCGAAACTCTTGTCCCACCACAAAGTGCTTTGGTGTCCCCTGTTCCGTCGCTGCAACACCCACTCTTACGGCCCCAGGATCTGGTCCTGCCACCACCGCCTGACCCTGCCGAGACGGACGAAGGCACGGCTTTAGCCCAAAGCCTTTTGGCGCAAGACCCAACCCTGGCTGATAAACGCCCTCTTGCCCGTCCTGCAGATCTGCTTCCCGCCGTCAGCCTGACAGGGGACGCAGATGTCTTGGCGCCTGACGGTCGCTATGCCAGTTTGCGCCCGCAAGCCCGCCCTGCCGACTTGAACCCGGCCCCAGAAACAGCCGTCGTGGAAGGATTGGTGCTGACCACGTCGCCCAAACCTCAAGCGCGGCCCGCGGATATGAACACCGGCGCCGACGATGCCGTGGCTGTCGCGCTGAACCAAGCGTCCCTGTCGGACCAACCCGCGCCGCAAACTGCCTCCCCCGCCCCGTCCCTGCCCAGCAACGCCTCTGTCGCCCAGCAAGCCACCGAAAAAAATGTCTTGGACGCGAACCGGCTGGCACTTTTGGCCGTCTTTGGCACACCGACCAGCCGCTATGCAATGATCCGGCTCGCAGGGGGGCGGGTGAAGAAGGTACAGGTGGGCGATTTGATCGATGGCGGCCGTATCGCAGGGATTACGGCTGACACGATCCAATATCAAAAGGGCACGCGGATCGTTACATTGTCGCTGCCACAAGGCTGATATCCAGCCGCCACCTTGGTCTTGCGCGACTTATCCCGCAGCAACGCCCGCCTCGGCAAAAGTCGCCATGCCGGAATGACACGCTGCGGCCGCCTGTACGATCCCAATCGCCAAAGCCGCCCCCGAGCCTTCGCCCAAGCGAAGGCCCAGGGACAGCAAGGGCTGCTTGCCAAGGGCTGCCAGCACGCGCACATGCGCGGCCTCGGCGCTGGCATGGCCCGCCACGCAGTGATCAAGGGCGCTTGGCGTGGATGCGTGCAGGATGGCTGCGGCAGAACAGGCGATAAAACCGTCCAGAATGACGGGAACGCGCAAGATCCGCGCGCGCAGCATGGCACCAGCCATGGCGGCAATCTCGCGCCCGCCCAAGGTGGCCAGAACCGCCAAAGGATCGCGCGAGATCAACCGCGCCACCCCGACCTGCACGGCCTTGGCCTTACGGGCCAAGCCTGCGTCATCCACACCGGTGCCACGCCCGACCCAATCTTCAGCAGCGCCCCCAAACAAGGCGCAAGCGATAGCGGCGGCGGCGGTGGTATTGCCTATGCCCATTTCGCCAGGCACCAACAGATCGGCCTTGGGATCAACGGCATCCCATCCGACCAGAAGGGCCGCCATCAGATCAGTCTCTGACATCGCGTCAGCTTGAGTGAAATCGACGGTCGGGCGGTGAAGGTCGATGGCATGGACCGTCATCGACGCGCCAAAGGTCTTGGCCAATTGGTTTATCGCCGCCCCGCCATAGGTGAAATTGGCCACCATCTGCGCGGTCACTTCGGGCGGAAAGGCCGAAACGCCCTGCGCCACGACGCCGTGATTGCCCGCAAAAATCGCAATCTGCGGCGCGTGGATGCGGGGTGTGGCTGTGCCTTGCCAGCCCGCCAGCCAGATGGCCAGATCTTCCAGTCGGCCCAAAGCGCCCGGCGGCTTGGTCAACTGCCCATTGCGGGCCAAAGCCGCTTGGGTGGCGGCCGAATCGGCCAAGGGCAACTGCGCCAATAGGCTGCGAATATCGGTGAGAGTGGCGGGCCTATGGGTCAATCTTGCCTCCGGTGCAGATGGGCAACGGGTAGCTTGGGCAGGGAAAAATAGCCAGACACGGCAGACACTTTGGCAGGCGTTCTCGACATGCAAAAGGCGGCCCCAAAAGGCCGCCTTTGTGCCGAAAAAAAGCGATCAGGCGGCGCGGCCGACAAGCACTTCGCCGACCTTCTTTTGCGCGCCAGCCTCATCGACACCAGCAACCGCCGCCACTTCGCGGGTCAGGCGTTCCAGCGCCGCCTCGTACAACTGGCGTTCTGAATAGGATTGCTCGCGTTGGTCATCGGTGCGGTGCAGGTCGCGCACCACTTCAGCAATAGCCATCAGATCACCGGAGTTGATCTTCTGCTCGTATTCTTGCGCGCGGCGCGACCACATGGCGCGCTTGACACGGGCCTTGCCTTTCAACGTCTCCAGCGCCTTCGAGATCAGATCCGGCGAAGAGAGCGAGCGCATCCCAATATCGGTGGCTTTGTGAGTAGGCACCCGCAGGGTCATTTTGTCTTTTTCAAAAGATATGACGAACAGCTCAAGCCGCATGCCGGCGATATCTTGCTCTTCGATCGACACGATCTTGCCCACGCCATGCGCAGGATAGACAACAAAGTCGTTGGGATGAAAGTCAGGCTTCTTGTTTTTGGTCATGGTGTCATTCCTATGCGGCTTCGCCTAACCCAACGCAAAGAGAGAAGCGGGCCCGAAGTCCCGCTGTCATGCACCCTCTTCTTTGTCGGAAAAACCTTCCCTCAGCCAATTGCTGCGACAGGGTTTCAGGCATCCTTCATTATTTGTAACCATTCTATAACACAAAATTTGCGAATTTCCAAGAACCACGAAGGAAAGAAACGCGGCCTTTGGCACAATCGGCGGAAAGTTTTCAACAATTTTGCCCAAACATCGCAGGTTTCGAGGGCGAATCAGCCGCCCAAGCCTGCGGCTTCCGAGAAATAGGACTTCAGCTTGTCCTTTTCGCCGTCCCGTTCGGTGGCATCGGGCAGCGGGTCTTTCTTGGTCACGATCACGGGCCAAAGCTCGGCATATCTGCGGTTGAAGGTAACCCAATGGTCCATATCCGGCTCTGTATCAGGGCGGATGGCGTCGGCGGGGCATTCAGGTTCGCACACGCCGCAGTCAATGCATTCATCAGGATGGATGACGAGCATAGTCTCGCCCTCGTAAAAACAATCCACCGGACAGACTTCGACACAGTCGGTGTATTTGCAGGCAATGCAGTTATCGATCACCACATAGGTCATGGGGCTATTCCATCCTTAAATCGCAGCATAGACTGAGTAAACGAGGTGTAGGCATCATTCAAGGGAGGATGCGCTATCGGCACCCCTTGGCGCGTCAAGATCAACAAAAAGCGTTTGGGCTTCGGGCGCAGGGCCGCGCCTTTGGCCAAGGGCCAACACCCGCACGACCCTAATCTGGTTGCCTTGCGCAAAGGTCAAAACATCCCCAACCGCCAAGCCATGCCCCGGTTTTGTGCATCTTTGGCCGTTAAGGCGCAGATGCCCCTCCAGAACCAGATCGGCGGCAAGGTCGCGCCCCTTGAAAAAGCGCGCCTGCCATAGCCATTTATCCAGCCGCAGTTTGGGGCTGTCAGAGGGGGTAGTCTTTGCCCCCGGCCCGGCCAATCACTTCTGCAGTTTAAGCGCCGCAAGGATGGCGAAGGGATTGTCTGGGTCGATCGGCTTTTCCACACGCGGCGGACGGGCTTCAAAGCTGCGCTG